>CALMUC010000093.1 GCA_937872845.1 uncultured Lachnospiraceae bacterium
TGGAGTTCAGACGTGTGCTCTTCCGATCTGTGTTGCAGATTTAACTGCACTCTTATCAAATGATCCATGAAGCAGAGTATCAAGATTACGAGGCTCAACCTGAAGAAGTGCCTGCTTCTTATCAATCTTTCCCTCTTCTACAAGATCACATGCAATCTTAAGAGCTGCACGTGCTGTTCTCTTACCATTGCGGCACTGAAGCATGAAAAGTTTACCATGTTCAATTGTAAACTCCATATCCTGCATATCTCTGTAATGATCTTCAAGTTTATTAGAAATTCCAATAAGTTCTTCATAAATTGCAGGAAGAGTCTTCTTGATTTCTTCAATCTTCATAGGAGTACGAGCTCCGGAAACAACATCTTCGCCCTGTGCATTCATAAGTACTTCTGCATAGAACTTGTTCTCACCTGTTGAAGGATCACGTGAGAATGCAACTCCTGAGCCTGAATCATCTCCCATGTTACCAAATACCATCTCAACAACATTTACTGCTGTTCCCCATGAATAAGGGATATCATTGTCACGACGATATACATTTGCACGAGGATTATCCCATGAACGGAATACAGCCTTGATTGATTCATCAAGCTGTTCTCTAGGATCTACAGGGAATTCTTTACCGATTTCATTCTTATAAAGAACTTTATACTGAGCTACAAGATCCTGAAGATCTTCTGTTGTAAGCTCTACGTCTGCTGTAACACCCTTCTCAGCCTTTTTCTTGTCAATAAGTTTTTCAAACTCTGACTTTGGAACTTCCATAACTACATCTGAGAACATCTGGATAAATCTTCTATAGCAGTCCCAAGCCCAACGTGGATTTCCAGACTTCTTAGAAAGTGTTTCAAGAACATCTTCATTGATACCGAGGTTAAGTATTGTATCCATCATACCAGGCATAGATGCACGAGCACCTGAACGAACTGAAACAAGAAGAGGATTCTCCTTATCTCCAAATTTCTTTCCGGTTGCTTTCTCAAGTTTTAAAACATTCTGCTCTATCTCCGCTTCAATTTCAGCGTTGATTTCTCTGCCATCCTCATAATACTGTGTGCAAGCTTCTGTTGTAATTGTGAATCCCTCAGGAACTGGCAGACCAATGTTTGTCATTTCACAAAGATTCGCACCCTTACCTCCAAGAAGTTCACGCATGTCTCTGTTTCCTTCATGGAAGTCATAGACCCATTTCTTAGCCATGTCTTTCAACTACCTCCTAAAAATTTTTTTATAGTGGAAGAATCAGTGGTTTTTTCACTATCCCCCGAACTTTACAAATTATAGCATAAAGAGATAACGTAATAAAGAATAAATTAGAAATTAAAGTCAAACTTTCCGTTAAAATAAGCATCAAGTTCCTCTATTTTTATTCTTTCCTGATTCATTGTATCTCTGTCTCTTACCGTAACTGCTCCATCTGTTTCAGAATCAAAATCATATGTGACACAATATGGTGTCCCGATTTCATCCTGTCTTCTGTATCTCTTTCCAATCGCTCCTCTGTCATCAAATTCACAGTTATAAAGAGATGACAAATGATCAAACACTTTTTCTGCACCTTCATTAAGTTTTTTAGAAAGAGGAAAAACTGCAATTTTTACAGGTGCGAGAGCAGGATGAAAATGCATCACTGTACGTACATCCGGTCTTTCATCTGTACCTATATCTTCTTCATCATATGCTTCACAAAGAAACGCAAGCGTTACACGATCAGCTCCAAGCGAAGGTTCAATAACATAAGGGATATATTTTGAATTATCTGTATCATCAAAATATGTAAGGTCCTGGCCTGACACTGTCTGATGCTGATTAAGATCGTAATCTGTACGATCTGCTATTCCCCAAAGTTCTCCCCATTCTGTAAACGGAAATGCATATTCAATATCTGTTGTTGCTTTACTATAAAATGACAATTCCGCTTTTTCATGATCTCTTAGTCTGAGATGCTTGTCTGAAAGTCCAAGAGCAAGAAGCCATTTATAACAATAATTTCTCCAATATTCAAACCATTCAAGATCAGTATCAGGTTTACAGAAAAATTCAAGTTCCATTTGTTCAAATTCTCTTGTACGGAAAGTGAAATTACCTGGTGTAATTTCATTTCTGAATGATTTGCCGACCTGTCCAATTCCAAAAGGAACTTTTTTACGTGATGAGCGCTGAATGTTTTTGAAATTTACAAATATACCCTGAGCTGTTTCAGGTCTTAAGTAAACTATATTCTTTGCATCTTCTGTAACACCCTGAAAAGTTTTGAACATAAGATTGAACTGACGTATCCCTGTAAAATTATGCTTGCCGCATGTAGGACACGGAATATTATGTTCTTCTATAAAATTTTGCATTTCTTCATTTGACCATGCATCTACAGAACCTTTGAGTTCAATATTATTTTCAGCTGCATATTTCTCAATAAGCTGATCTGCACGAAAACGTTCATGGCATTCTTTACAATCCATTAATGGATCAGAAAAACTCTTAAGATGTCCAGATGCAACCCAAGTTTGAGGGTTCATAAGTATTGCAGAATCTATTCCGACATTGTATTTATTTTCCTGAACAAATTTCTTCCACCATGCTTTCTTGACGTTATTTTTCAGTTCAACACCAAGATGACCATAATCCCATGTATTAGCAAGTCCTCCGTAGATTTCAGAACCGGGGAAAATAAAACCTCGTGACTTTGCCAGTGCAATGATTTTATCCATTGACTTTTCCATAATGAATCCGCCTTTCAAAAATTATTTAATATTGAAATTTAAAAATTATAACAGCCTTGCCGCTTCCGTCTGTATGAACCTTGCCAGAATCAAGAACTTCAGCATGTTTATTTGTATAAAGAACAGTTCCGTCTATAAATGATATATCTGAATCAACAGAAGTAATAATCATCATATTATTATCGGCACTGATTTTATCAGATGTTATATTTTCATTGCCGGACGCATCCGTAAATGTAGCCTTTACTTGCGTCAGATCTGTTGCTTTTACCGGATCTGATGCGCTTGCAAGTTCACCATTTTTCAGATCTTCAGCCGAATATCCTGCCTCCGCAAGTTCTGATTCGGAAACCTCTCCTGATTTCTTAGCTGCGTTGGCCACTGCCTCTGCTTTTTTTTCTGCAGCATCATTTACAGATGCAGCTTCTTCTATTGCAGCATCATTTGCAGATGCAACATTATATAGTGATAACGAAAAATATGTATTGTCAAATTTTGAATACGAACTGACATCAAGATATTTCACTGCACATTTAGCCGTTGAACCATTCATACTGAATTCCAAAAGAGAAACTTTATCTGCTCCCTCTTTCTGATTGAATTCTGTGATTTTATCATTAATATATTTTTTTACATCTGAGTCAGTAACTGATGCATCTGAAAAATCTTCAACAGAAACTTCTATTATACTTCCATCTGAACTTACCTCAATTGTATTTTCCGAAATACCATCAAGATAATCGATTTTTGCAGTCTCTGTAGTTGATTTTACAACCGTTTTTCCACACCCTGAAAGCGTCCCTGTCAGAAGTACTGCAATAAGTACTGCCACTATCATTTTACTTACATTATTCTTCTTTAAACATTTATGCATAATCAATCCTTATTTTATATTTTTTCATCAGACAATTTATCAGACAATATAAGATAGTTATTTAAACTTTCCATAAGATTTTATTCCTATCATTTGCTTTTTACACAAACTGTTTTTTATTCTACATTAACGTTTTCAGAATATCAAGAGATTTAAAATGCCGGTCACATTGATATTCCGAATAATTAAATACAATTTTTGAAAGTTCTTTTTCAGTTTCTTCATTTACACTGAATGAATACAGTTCTGCATTTTTTCTGGTCAATATATACTGCAATATATATATTGTACCTGCCGACACATAAAATACATGTTTTAAATGATATTTATCCGCACAATTTTTACAAATTACACCACCCTCATTATAATCAATAAATTTCAGATTTTCCATTGAGCCACATTTAATGCATTCATGAACTGTAAGCCCCAATCCTTCATGCTGAAGAATTTTAATTTCAAATACGGCACGAATCAAATTCAAAGACATATCGCCTTTAAGTATTGCCTGAAAAGTAAAAAATATCAGATTAAGTTCTTCCGAAGCTTTTACTCCCTCTCGGGTGAAATATTCAGACATTTCACATATATATGATGCATAAGCAAATTTATCTAGGTCAAATGAGATTTCAGAGAACATTCTTTCGATTCTTCCATCTACAAGTTTATATGCCGAATGCGTTTCTGCAACATCAAACGTACCCATAACAAATTTCTGGCTTATAGCACGTACAGGACTCTTCAAATGCCTTGCACCATTTGCAAATACAGTAATGCGCCCTAATTCTGCCGAAAGAATAACGAGTCTTTTATCATATTCATTAAGTTGTGTAACTTCAAGTACGATTCCACGTACATGGTAAATATTGTCCTGCTGCAACTTTCGCTCCTGATAATTATATGATATGTCTATTCTGCCTTTATACATGCTTTACTTTTGTAATTATTTTATTTTTTTGTTTTTGCATATCCAAATTCTTTAAGATTCATAATATTATCTCTCCATCCCGGTCTGACTTTTACCCAGATTTTCAGATTAACCTGACAGTCAAGCATTCTCTCCATATCATGTCTTGCTGCCGAACCAATTTTTTTCAGCATTGAACCATTCTTTCCTATCAGAATGCCTTTATGTGTTTCCCTTTCACAAATAATAGCTGCCTCAACATCAATAATCGGTTCTCCGTTTCCACGAATTCTTTCATGCATCTGCTCGATTACAACTGCAATGCCATGTGGAATTTCTTTATCAAGAAAATTCAGACATTTTTCGCGAATATATTCTGCTGCAATTTCACGTTCAGTCTCATCAGTAAGAGTATCTTCGTCATAATACATAGGTCCGAATGGCAAGATATCATAAATACTTTGCATCAGATAATCCATTTGAAACCCATTTTTAGCTGAAACTGCACATATTTTTTTTATTTCTACTCCTGCCGCCTTGGTATCATGTAAATATGTTTCTATTGTGGCATTTATTTTTGTTTCATCTGCAAGATCTGCTTTATTTATCACAAGAAGCAACGGAAGATTTGTTTTTTTCAAGTTATCAATAAGTTTACGTTCTCCGGCACCTATAAAAGTTGACGGTTCAATTATCCAGACAGCAGCATCTGCCGTCTTTAATGTTCCCAATATTTCTTCATCCATAAAGTCTTCAAGTTTTGTTTCCGCTTTTGTCACTCCAGGTGTATCAAGAAAAACTATCTGACCTCGCTTATCTGTATATACTGTCTGAATATGTTTTCTCGTTGTTTGAGCCCGCGGACTTACAATAGCTACTTTTTCTCCTATAAGTGCATTCATTATAGTGGACTTTCCAACATTTGGTCTGCCTAAAATTGTTACAAACCCGGATTTTTTGTTTTCATCTTGCATTTTTTCTGCATTTATTGAATCCATAATTATCTTTCCTCTTAATTTAAAAATAAAACATATATCGCAAGTT
>CALMUC010000094.1 GCA_937872845.1 uncultured Lachnospiraceae bacterium
AGCTATAATTTTGCGGAAATTCTCATGGATGCCAGTGGCAGTCTGACGCTTCAGATGATGACCATTGAATCCTTACATAAAAAGGAACCGTCAGAAGGAAATCCGGATTCCAGACCAGCCGTTAATCCCAAATCATGGTATTCCCTGATTGGGAAACCGCTACTGATGGAATTGGTCGGTGACTTACAGGCAAGGGGCTATGAAAAGCTGTTTATCAACGAGCAGGGAGATGTCTATATTCTGAACGGCACTGAACCGGAAGTCCGGGGAAAGCTGGAACATTTCCCGCCCAAAGATTACTGGGGCGAATTGACGGAGATTTTTACTGAAGATGAATTGACCACAGAAGAGACCGAGCAGGCACTGGAACTGTCCTGGATCTCATAAGAAGGAGGAACGAATCATGGCAAATAACATCGTAGCAACCTGGGGGTTCAAACGCAAACTCCCGGAACCATTTGAGGATTATACGGACCATGCAATCTTTGATGACATTGCATCCAAATACTGTACTCAGCCACGGAAAAAATCCACGCTTCATGCAGCTACCCTGCGGGCAGTCCTTGCTTATCTGGAGCTGGAAAACCCGGTTGGCAGTACCCCGCCGGAAAAGCTTGGGGCGGTCGGTACCCAATCCAACAATTTTGTTGTGGCGGAATATCCGAGCAAAACCGGTGATCTTCAGGTGGTTGTCTACAACCAGCTAAACGGAAAGTTTTACGGAGGCTGCTATACTCCTCCGCCGGATGTGGAAAGCACACCGGAAAAATACGAATTTAAAGACTCCAAACAGTCCGGTGCGGCTCTGCTGTTCGCACTGATGCCGGTTTTTCTGGCAGATGAAGAGTGTAATGAAAAGTATCAGGAATTAAAAGCGCACCGGGACAACGGTTATCCCGATCTGGACGCCGCTGCGGAAACAGCAGCCGTTCTCTGCGACAACATTTACCGGAGAACCCGCTATGCATCAGGTCTCCCGACCGGTGGTGTTAAGATTGACCTTCCGGCAAACGGCGTATTGTCGCTGATCAAACCGTTAAATATCCAGAAGGGGGTCTATGCACCAACCGAAGTGCTCCATGGAGACTTTCAGGTGTTACGTCCAGGAAGTGGATTTAAGAAAGCACAGGCAGCCATTTCCAGAGATGATTTTGTTGGGAAATTTATCCTGACCGCATCCCGAAGGCTGTCTCCGGAAGAGGAGGTATCTGTTCCGACATTGGCAGAGTGGTACATCATCCCTCCGGAAATCAAACGGATCTGCGAACACGCAAAACTGACAACGGATACCACACAGCCGATGCGGAATTTTCTTTTACGGGGACCGGCAGGTACCGGAAAGACCGAAGGAGCCAAAGCCATTGCTTCCGCACTTCACCTTCCTTACCGCTGCATTACCTGTTCCGCAAATACAGAGGTATTCGACCTTTTAGGTCAGATTCTTCCGGATGTGGACGGAAAACGCAGATCGGAAGAGCGTCGTGTAGGGAAA
>CALMUC010000095.1 GCA_937872845.1 uncultured Lachnospiraceae bacterium
CATACTGTATCTTTCCATCCCTATTTTTCATCTAACAACTTATTTTCCATCATCCTTCCGAATCTCATCAATAATCCGGCCTATATTACATGTAATCTGTCCTTTACACTGATGAATATCTTCATTGATTTTCTTTTCCTGTTCAATAGCAATCTCTATATTCTTCGCCAGTTCTCCAATTGAGGAATTCTTCTTTGGATTGATTCCTGTTCTGGCAAGTAACAACTTATAGATAAATGTCTGATGTCCATCTTTTTCATTCTGGATAATCTGTTCAGCATTCGGCTCAATATCATCTTCATATGAATTTTCATAATGTAACAGCAGGAACAATTCAAATGCTGGATTGCTAACCGCTAATATATTATTCTTTTCACCTTCTGCTACCAATTCATCATAATCAAGTACCTTCTCTTCAAAAATGTCTCCATCAAATACAACAATCATCTTATCCCGTTCTTTATCAAACGCTATTTCCGGATTTTCTTTCTGATTTTCTGCAAATTCAATCAAACGTCTTGGAAATGAAATGTCCCTGTCTCCCTCTGTTTTTTCAAGTAACCGGATATCGATCAATGGATGAATATTTAACTCTTTTCGGATATCAATTAACTTTTTGAAATACCATGTTTCAGTATTTGCACCCTCACATATGAAAAAGTACTTACGATAAGGCTCAATCTGTTCTTCTTCATCTGTAGTTCTGCTATTCCAATTCGTATAACTTCTTACTGGAGCCAAGGCTACTCCTCCTCTCTAAAGTCGAATGTTGAAAATACCGGTATCGCACCATATCTTCCTTCCAGATATGCCTTGCTCAACACTTTATCATACCTCTCCTTGAAACGATCTAAGGAATAAATAGAGCTTGCATTTTCTGCGTTACGTTCTACAAACCAGATTTCATCCCTTCTAAAAATAGCCTGATCCATAATGGATGATTCATGTGTAGTGAACAATAGCTGCATACGCTGCTCATCATGTAGCTGCATAAACAATTGCAAAAATCGTTCTGTCAGCTTCGGATGTAAGCTTCTCTCCAATTCATCCACAACATAAAGAACATCTTCTCGTTTATTCAACAGCATATCCATCAAATCGAATAATCTTCTTGTTCCATCAGACTCTTCATCAAAACCGAACTCATAAAATGACTTATTATGATGCAACCGGATTGTTGTGACCTTCGGTTCAGAATGTCCTTCAACTTCGATATTAAAGAAAGTTTCCTTCGACCTCATCGTCATTCTGAATGATGGTTCTTCCTGCTCTTCCATTCTATTTTTTACATGCTGCATCATCTTATCAAATACTGATTTCGGCAATGCATTTGATAACTCATCCAATGTAATTTCTTCAATTTTTACCTGGCTGATACCCGTATCAAATGTTTTGATCAATTTGTTAATCAGCTTCAGCGAATTATCATCATAATAATATTCCAAATCAATCAATGGCGTATCCGGTGTGATAATCGAAATATGATTCTGAATCCAATCATATACATCCCGGAAGAACAATAATTTAGATCGTGTGCTATATTTTTTTCCACGATTCATTTCTGTCAGGAACAAAGATGTTTCATTTCCTTCAAAATCATCTGCATAGGTTTCAAATTTATTTTTTTCTGTGTTTGTCAGCGTAATACCATCATTTAACACCGGACGTTTACTTCCTTCTCGTTCAAAGAGACATTTTGCTGAACCATTCTGATATAATTCATATAACCATTCTCCGGTTACTTTTCGTCTGCTTAAAACTGCAGAAAAACCATAGGCATAAAATTTGTCACCTACAGTAATCTGAATTTCAAAACTACTTTCTCGTTCCTTATTCTCCTGCCGATTCTTACAAAACATCTGTGTAGCTTCTATCGGAATACCATTGCAGACACTATCTTTAAAAAATTTAAAGAACAATGCCAGATTGGTCTTTCCAGATGCATTTGCTCCATAAACTACTGCATATTTTAATAACTGGGTACTTTTTATCTTTAACCTGTGATTTGCATTTGTTCGTATTTTATTTGAGGAAATCATTGTCAGCTCTGCTGCTTTATCAAAAGATTTAAAATTTTCAACACTTACTTTTACTAACATTCTTATACACCTCCACCTTTATTATATGTTTTACTCTTCTCTCAGTCAATGCAAATTCTCTTATTTAGAGATTTTTTCGTTATATATTGTTTCTTTTTCTATTTTTAACAATTTTATTTTGAGTTATGCATATAATATCAATGTATAAGTCAGCTTTTTGTAGCGACACTATTTTACTAATGCCGCTACATGAAATATTACAATAAATAAAAACTTCTAATTCTTTTTTCTTCTATCTCTCCCAATCCATCCTTCCTGTCACATTCAACATCTTTTCTTCTCGGAAGCTGAGCATCTTTCCATTAGTTCCACCGACAATGATATGATCCAGCAATTCTATCCCCAGTAGCTGTCCGCACTTCTGCAGCTTTCTCGTAACAATCATATCCTCTTTTGACGGTTTCACATTGCCACTGGGATGATTATGAAGTCCAATGATTGCAGAAGCATTTGCCAGAATACTGCTCTTAAAAACTTCTCTGGGAATTACCAAAGATGCATTGATTGTTCCAACACTGACCAGATTCATATTGATTACCTGTCCATTATTTTTCATATTCAGGATGCAAAATACTTCTCTGTCATATTGAGATAACTCCTTCGCCATCAATTCTACAACAGCCTGTGGACTGTCCAACGTCTGCTCACTA
This sequence comes from uncultured Lachnospiraceae bacterium, assembly GCA_937872845.1. Classification (GTDB taxonomy): domain Bacteria; phylum Bacillota; class Clostridia; order Lachnospirales; family Lachnospiraceae; genus Eubacterium_Q. The sequence continues at coordinate 2,750 of CALMUC010000095.1, forward strand.
TAAAGAGACGGCTCTTTTACCAGACGGATATTCACAACTTCCAATTCATTCTCCATCCTTCTGATCTCCTTTTGGAAATTCTACAACAAAAAAAACATTACTCTCTGAAGATTCCACATATGATTTCAATTGTGATAATGTCATTTCCAAATATTTAGGTTGTTCCACCATAATCTGCTCCTTTCGTTTCTTCCTTTACTTCTGTTTTCCCTGACAAATAGCTTATCACTTTGTTTGCCTTAATGCTTTTCTGCAGCTCACTGATAATGCACAGATCTGCTACATTCACTCCCGGCAAAGCAAGCATTTCATCCATCGCCATATTGACAATCTCTTTTTCCGTTCCGTATCCGGCATCAAATAAACGCTGTAATACTTTTATTGCTTTCTGATTTTTTCCCATTTCATCATCAAAGGGCAGCTTATCGCCGCCCTCTGTTTTACTCCTCCTCTTCTTTCTTTTCTTCAATTCCTAATCTCTTAACCTGTTTCTTTTTATTCCAGATACGAACTCCTGTGATTCCGGCTGCTGATAATACCAGAATGGCTATCCATAAAGCTGCATTTGCCGTATCTCCTGTTTTCGGAGGGTTACTGGTCTTTGTAGTAGTACCCGGTGTCTCTGGGGTTGGTGTTTCCGGTACTTCTTTGATGGTTACAGTCTGACCTTCATCGTTGATGTCCTTATGCTCTGTTACCTTTTTCGGTTCTTCCGGATTTGTCATATCATACAGTTCTTCAAAGGTTACAAGCTGCTTTCCTCCAAGAGTGCTGCCGTCGAAAGTAAACTCAATCTGCACTTCCATGTTTTCCTTGTCCGCTGTAAATTCATAATCATTGGTAACTTCTTTTCCATCAATGAGCAGCTTTTCATTTTCTGCCTTAACCATCTGCCAACCAGACAACTTGTAGTTCGTACCGATTTCCAGTCCTTCTAAAGTAACCGTATCCACAATCGTCAGATCTTTTCCGGCTTCGATTTCTTTCTTACCGTTCTTATCCGATGCTGTGGTATGAATCGAAATCTTTCGCTCGGTAATCAGGACTGTCTGACCTTCATCATCAATGTCCTTATGCTCTGCAACTTTTACAGGTTCTTCCGGATTCTTCAGGTCGTATAATTCTTCAAATGTAACCAGATTCTGTCCGCCAAGTTCTGATGCATCAAACGTATAAGAAATCTCTACTTTCATTTTCTCGCTGTCAGCAACAAAAGTGTAATCACTCTCCACACGCTTTCCATCAATGAGCAGTTCTGCATTTTCCTCTTTCAGCATCTGCCAGCCTTTTAACTGGTACTTTCTGCCTTCTTCCAGACCGTCCAGCGTAACCGTATCTACAATCGTTACTTTCTTTCCTGCAACAATTATTTTTTCGCCCGTTTCTTTATCCGTTGCTGTTGTATGAATAGTAATCTCTTTTTCATATTCATCGGTCAGTGTTCCAAGGTCGATTTTCA
>CALMUC010000096.1 GCA_937872845.1 uncultured Lachnospiraceae bacterium
GAACATGATGCAAATGAAATATGGTCTACAATGCTTGGGGTGGCAGTAGAAGCACTTACTATGGCTGGAGCCGCGGCCTCGGATATTTCAGGAATAGGAATAACAAATCAGAGGGAAACAACAGTAGTATGGGATAGAAGAACTGGAGAACCTGTCTATAATGCGATAGTGTGGCAGTGCAGGAGAACATCGGATTATTGTGACACGCTCAAAAAAGAAGGTTTTACAGATAAAGTGCGTAAAAAGACCGGACTGGTAATAGATGCTTATTTTTCGGCAACGAAACTCAAGTGGATTCTTGAAAATGTACCAGGAGTACGTGAAAAAGCGGATAAAGGTGAACTGCTGTTTGGAACGATTGATACATGGCTGATATGGAAACTTACAAAAGGAAAAATTCATGTCACAGATTATTCAAATGCATCACGCACAATGATGTTTAATATTTCAGATCTGAAATGGGACATGGATATACTAACACAAATGAACATACCGCTTTCTATATTGCCTGAAGTAAAAGACAGCAGTTCTGTGTATGGGTATTCAGATGCGTCTCTTTTTGGCGGAGAAATTCCAATAGCCGGAATAGCCGGAGATCAGCAGGCAGCACTGTTTGGACAAATGTGCTGGTCAAAAGGTGACACAAAAAACACATATGGTACAGGCTGCTTTTTACTTATGAATACAGGTGATAAACCGGTATTTTCCGAAAACGGTCTTGTTACTACAATTGCATGGGGAATTGATGGGAAAGTTGATTATGCGCTTGAGGGTTCAGTGTTTATTGCTGGAGCATCTGTCCAATGGCTGCGTGATGAGATGAAATTAATTGACAGTGCTGAAGACTCTGAGTATATGGCAAGAAAGGTACCTGATACAAACGGATGTTATGTAGTTCCGGCATTTACCGGACTGGGTGCACCATATTGGAATCAATATGCAAGAGGTATAATTGTAGGAATAACAAGAGGTGTTAATAAATACCATATAATACGTGCAACACTGGAATCAATAGCATATGAAACAAGCGATGTAATAAATGCTATGGAAAAAGATTCCGGTACTGTGCTTCATGAACTTCGTGTTGATGGCGGAGCAGCAATTAATGATTTTTTGATGCAGACTGAAGCGAATCTCACAAATGCAACAGTAATAAGACCTGCTGTTTTGGAAAGTACAGCTATGGGAGCTGCATTTTTAGCTGGACTTGCAACTGGATTCTGGAGTTCACGCGAAGAGTTAAAAAATAGCAACTCAATAGATAAGATATTTAAAAATGAAATTTCTGATATTGAGAGAGAAGAAAAACTTGCCGGGTGGGGTAAAGCGGTCCGTACGGCAGCTGCATGGGCCGATGATAAATAAGTATATAAACTTGTCTGTTCACTTTAATATTGTTCTGTGAGAAGATTAATATTTCTTGAATTTACATTTATGAGAGAAGGCAGATATGGCATATTTTGGACGTTTTTATCTTGATAAAGAAAAAGATATTCTTGTTAGATTATTTCTTAGAACAGGAAAAATGTACTACAGTCTGGAGACACCTAATCATGGAACCGGAAATCTGATAAGTAATTTTGCTAAACTTTGTAAACTTTCAATTTCTTTTAATGAACGTGAACTTAAAGTTATACAGGGCGATATACCATGTTATATAGATGGGCAGAACAGGAAAGTATGGATTCTCAGATTTGCAGGTATAAAGGCGGCCAATATTTATCCTGATGGTACAATTGAAAGAAAAGCTTATATACCTGCAATTGCAAAAACACTGATGAGCCAGACAAAAGATTATAAACTTAATGCAGAAAAAACACTTGTAAAAACATATATTCCGGAAGACTGTAAATTCCATACGGATCTTCATACACATATGAATGCCAATCTTACACCGGATATTTTGATTGCACTCGGAATCAGCCGTGAGATACGATATCCGCTTTATTATATAAAAAAATTGAAATTGAAAATCACTAAAGAGCAGGAAAATTCACTGAATCAAAAGAGAAAAGAAATCGAGAATAATTTCAAAGATTCAAAACTTACAGGAAAATATCTTAGCAGGAGAATAGATGACAACACATTTTTGAATTTTGCTGATCTTATATTAAATAATATTCCTGATGCGGCTTATAATATTTCAAAAATAAGAGCATCACTTGCAATAATGAAGGATGGACAGGCTGTTTTTACAAATCTTGAAAAGGTATACCTTTATCGATATATTTTTACACGTGGTGCAGAATCTGATGAAAGAATACCTCTCAGAAATATAGGCATGATTCCTGATGAAGATATAGTTAATGCCATAATGCAGATGGAAGAAGACCGCCATACAAAGGAATTTCGGAACAATACTATTTTTCAGGATGAACTTTTGTGGATTGCAAGAACATACGCTTCGCATGGAATATATTATGTCGAAATCTCGGACACAACATTGGGTAAGAGGGATAAAGCAGCACACATACTGGCTGAAATTCATGATGTTATGCCGGATATTACAGCAGTAACAGGAGTTAAACTTAGATTTCTTGCAGCATTTCGACGAATACCGCTGACGATTATAAAAGATCAGATTGCCACAATGGATTATTTTCAGGAAAATCTCCAGACACTTCGTGCAATTGTACCGGATCCATATATTGCTGGTTCGGATATTGTAGGAGAGGAAATAAATGATATAAGGGAATTAAAAACTGTAATTCATGAGATTGTCAGCATAGCAAAACTTGATGATTCGTTTGTTATTCGTATTCATGCCGGTGAAAATGATTCACTTCCGGACAATGTTGCAAATTCAATAAGCTGTGTGCAGGACTCTGTTGCACCGGGACAGAAATTTCCACATATAAGGATTGGACATGGACTTTATACAGCCAATCTGAATACAAAAAAAGGGCAAAAACTGATAAAAGATATTCGCGGTAATAATGTCGTACTGGAATTTCAGATAACATCAAATGTAAGACTCAATAATCTGAGTGCATTTGACAGGCATCCTTTGAAACAGTATCTGGCTGAGAATATTTTATGCGTACAGGGTACGGATGGTGGGGCGTTATATGGAACAGATTCTATAGATGAACAATTATCACTTGAAAAAATGTTGGAATTTTCTTCTGATGAAATGTTAAAAATGCGTCGTACTGAAGATATGATTTTAAGTACAGTGTCACAGGAAATTTCTTCTAAAACTATGAAATTCAAAAAAATGATTTTAAATGAAGATGTAGAGGGATTTTTTCAAAAAAGGATAGATGCCGAAGAAAACAATTTTAAGAATATATTGCCTGGTGAAAAGAAATATGACAGTCAATATGAATTAAGAAAACAGCTATCTGCTATGCCATCGATGAAAGTTCCTGTTATTATTGCAGGTGGAAGCTTTAATAATAACAGGCATGTGACAAAATTAAGACATGAAGTTTTCTGCTTTTTGGATGATCTGATGAACAATGCTGATCCAGAAAAAGTTTTTTTTATAATAGGATTTACATTTTCAGGGTATGAAAAATATGTATTCATGCAGAATAAAAAAAGACCTGATGGAAAAAAATTTGAAATTTTTTCATTTGTGCCATCAGTTATTTCAAAAAAAGAAAAAGAAAAGATAATATCATCGGGTGTAAATGTGAGAGTGTCAATAGAACCAAGCCCCATGGGGGTTTATAAAAGTATAGCATTTGAAATTTTCAGACGGCAAAAATCAGTTATCATTGCTCTTGACGGGAATAGCGCGGCACAGAATCTTATTCAGGATGCAAAAAACAGCCGCCACGAGTGCAGAATATTTATAAGCTGCCATTCGAGAAATCTTGTTGGAAAAGCGTCATCACTCGAAGGATATGTCACTGTAATTGGAGATGAAGATAAGGCGGATAATGTTTTAAAATATACGGATGAGTATTATGAAGAAAAAATCAGGCGATGACACATCACATTAAATATGCATTGTGCATCACCTGAAAAAATAATTTATCTGTTTAAAACAGCTGCAGCTTCAGCTCCTGTCATGTCGCTCTTTACACCAAGAGCTTCAGCAGTTGAAGTCATCCCTTTAATAGGATTTGTGAGTACTGCATTAAAATCTGCTCCTCCGACAAGTACAGCGGCATCGCCGAATTTCTCAGCAGCGTCTATATTCAGATAGCCACACATAAGATATCCTTTTTCACATTCAATGATAATCATATTCGGATGACCTGCTCCGCCAGGTTCCTTAATGAAAATTCCTTGTGAAACAGTTCCATTGATTTTTAAAGTTTCAGTTTGAATCATTTTATTTGCCTCCATGGTTTAATAAAAATAAAAAAACATGTTAAATAATATTTTGCTCTATAACAGTCTACATTCCTAAAACAGCAGAGTCAACTTGACGAACTTGATTTTTTTCGTATAATAACAGGCGGAGATAGTATTTATTTTATATAAAACCATACTCTGTTCTGACATAGGTTGTTTCATTTAATGTGAGGGACAGAAAGTGTCCCATTTTTTGTATACATGAATACTGTATACAGTATATCTGTACATTTTATTTTTGTGTGCTGAGCCGCGTGGATTGTCAGGCAGGCAACATATTCAGAAAGGAGAAAATGAAATGACAGTTGAGATGTTAAAAAGTAAAATACATAGAGCTACAGTGACTGAGGCGGCACTTAATTATGTTGGAAGTATAACCGTGGATGAGGAACTGCTAATAGCTTCAGGAATCCGTGAATACGAAAAAGTTCAGATTGCAGATGTTGATAATGGAAGTCGTTTTGAAACTTATACAATTGCTGGAGAACCTGGAAGTGGAATTATCTGCCTGAATGGTGCAGCTGCGAGATGTGTAAGCATCGGTGATAAAGTGATAATAATGTCATATGCAGCTATGACACCTGATGAAGCAGAAAATCATAAGCCCGCAGTTGTATTTGTCGATGATGATAACAAGATTAGACGTGTTACAAATTATGAGAAACACGGTGAACTTATAGATTTAAAATAATTTGAAAGGAAGTCTTCGTAAATGAAAACTGCAGCAACAGTAGATGAAGTTAGAAAAATTGTAAAAGAATGGAAAAAAGAAGGGCTTACAATCGGACTTGTGCCGACAATGGGATTTCTTCATGAAGGACATGCCAGCCTTATTAAACGTGCACATGAAGAAAATGACAGGGTTGTAGTTTCTGATTTTGTAAATCCTACACAGTTTGGACCGACGGAGGATCTGGAGGCATATCCCCGGGACTTTGAGAGTGACTGCAGATTGTGTGAAGAAAATGGAGCAAATCTTGTATTTCATCCGGAACCATCTGAAATGTATCATGACAGATGTACATATGTCACAATGGAAAAACTGTCGGAAACTCTTTGTGGAGTGACAAGACCTATTCATTTTCGTGGTGTGTGTACAGTTGTATCGAAGCTTTTTAATATAGTCATGCCTGACAAGGCTTATTTTGGACAGAAAGATGCTCAGCAGCTTGCGGTTATAAAAAAGATGGTAATTGACCTTAACTTTGATATTGAAATTATAGGCTGCCCTATTATAAGAGAAGCAGACGGACTTGCAAAATCATCGAGAAACACATATCTTTCTGAGGATGAACATAAGGCTGCACTTTGTCTTTCTCGCGCAGTAAAAAAGGGAAAGGAAGTAATTTCAAAAGGGAAAAAAGCAAGTGAAGTGATAGCTGCAATGACAGAAATTGTAAAAGCAGAACCAATGGCGAGAATTGATTATATATCCGTTGTAGATGCTTTGGATATGCAGCCGGTGGAAACGATAGACAGAAATGTGCTTGTTGCAGAGGCTGTATATATAAATAATAAGGTTCGACTTATAGATAATTTCAGTTTTGAGATATAAATATAATATGTATAATAAATATAATTTGTTTCTGCTTTTAATTACAAATAGCAAAAAGCCCGTCGGAATTAAATTTTTCCGACGGACTTTTTTTCGTTTTCAATAGAGGCCTGTATTTCATCAGGTAAATGTTTATTTATAATCCAGTCAATTATGCGCTCACATGACTTTTGATCTAATAAAGTAAAATTCTTTTCAGATTCATTAGATGCCTTCTCTATAAGCTCATTTCTAAAATCAGAATCATTTTTTATCTGCTCAAGCTTATTTAACAAAGTATCAAAAGACTTACATTCAGCTCCTGGAATACTTTTTTTGTAGTTGCGGTGAAAACCACGAGTAAGACTGTATTCTTCAAAATCAAAATCAAAGAAAAGCATAGGCCGCTTTAGTGCTGAAAATTCATATATATCTGAAGAATAATCAGAAATGAGTATGTCTGTTATTAAAAATATATCATTTATATCCGGGTATTCAGAAAGGTCTATTATTCTATCACTGAATTTTGACGGGATAGGCACACACATAGATACAAATGGATGCATTTTAAAAGCAAAAATGATATTTAATTTATTACAGATAAAATATAGTTCATCAAAATCAATTTTTTCAAAAGGAAAATATGCGAATTTTTTATTTTTTCCACGATAAGTAGGAGCGTAAAGAACTAAATTTGATTTGTACTGCTCATTTTGGCTGAGAGAAACATTTTTTAAAATCGGATACTTATCTGTGAGAATTTTAATACATTCACTTTGATGAACTGAATTTAAAAACGTATCCATTCTTGGAAGCCCGGCAGGAAGAACCATGGATTCATTTATTCCCCACACTTCTGAAAAATAATGTCTTATACTGTCAGATCCGGTAATTCCATATGTGTACTGTCTGTGACCTGACTTTGTACCAGGACTTGCAGGCATTCCAAAACGGCTGTATCCGGTAGATTTGAAACCTACACCAGCATGCCAGAGCTGTATAATGACGGTATCTTTTAACGTGAGCCAGTTAAGTGTAGGACTATGGTCATCAAGGAAAATGAAATTAGCACGTGCAAGTTTTTTTATTGTTCGGAACCAGTCTTTAATGCTTGAATGATTTGTCAAAAGAGAACGATATTCAGTATCAAATTGATATCCGCTCGAACTGAGTTTTTCCGAAAATGCTGAAAGGTTAGAGGAACCATTTTCGTTCTGATCTGAAAATATCAGGATATTATTACCGTTCTTATGATGCCATATTAGTTTGTCAATAGAATATACAGTCTTAACAATGAGTTTTTTTAGCGATGACATAAATGAATAATTATTTTCATTTACGGTCTGAAAAGTGATAAAAAAAGGAAAAGCATTATCGTTTTCCAGAATTCTTATATTTACAAGAAAGTTTCCTTTGTTTCCAAATGAAAAAATCCTTGAAAAATCATTGATATGTGTCGCAGCTGATGGAGAAAGAGATGCTATATCTGAATATGATGATTCATCTAAATCGGTCAGTTTTGCTTTGTGTGAAAATGATTCAATGTTATCGGTAAGTATAAAATCACCATCCGATATCATATTGCAATTCCCTGGATTTGTAATATTGATTTTATAAAGAGAAGAACTGCAGGTGCTAAGAAGCCCGGCAATTTCGTCAGGAAAATCTGCCGGAGAATCATTTGACATGCTTTTTAGAGATGCATAATATCCGCTTTCGGAATTTACAAGAAAAAATGGAGCATGTCCTCCGGAAATTCTGAAGCAAAGCCATATGCGGTCCCAATATATATCTTCAATTATTATTTCGTTTTTCATAAATATAAAACTCCGTTCTTTTTACTTGCATATAAATAATTTTTATTATTGCACGATGAACATAAACGAGCAAGAAAATCATTTTAGCAAAATTATTTTTTACGGAGACAAATTGTAAAAAATTCACTTTTTAAAATTTCAGAAAAAATAAAAAAAATTTTTCAATTAAATTTCTCATTTTAAGACCATTTTCAAAATAAAACACCAATAATAACAAAAAAAATCATAAAAAATTAAAAAAAATTAAAAAAAACTTTAATTTCTTATTTACAACAGATAA
>CALMUC010000097.1 GCA_937872845.1 uncultured Lachnospiraceae bacterium
GTCAATGAACCACGACTTAAAGATGGCCTGCGCTTGCTGCTCTAAATTCTTGTTTATCTTAGAATTAACTCTGATTTTCTCATCAATATCTCCTAGTAGATATGCCACTTTTCTCTGCTTATTTATATCAAAATTTGGAACTTCATATTCCATTAATGTCTTTTTGTCTCCTCGTGGCATCTTTGTGCCTTTTGAGGTTGCCATAGAATAATTAAAGAATTTGTCATCAGCAAGAACATAGAATAAAAATCCTGGTTCCACTCCTTCATTTGCCCTGAATACAAGAACGTCATTAGAACATCCGCCATCCTGATTTGCAAACCATATTTTCTTAAAATACGGTCTAATATTCGATACAAGAACATCGTTATGCTCATAGATCTGAGTTTGTAACGTATTCGGCAATGATGCAGCTTCTGTCACTCCCCCCTTATCTGGGAGCATATTTTCTGTTGAGATATAGGTTGAATTATCAAGCTCAGAAACATCAACCTTGTCTTTTACATAATGGCTAATATCTGAAAGTTTATATTTCATATCCAATCGCCCCCAGCTTCTTTCTGATCTCATCCTCGAGTTCATGGGATTTTTCAAACATATCTGAAAGTTCAGACGTAAGGCGTGTCATCTTCTCGTCAAATGGTTCACCATCATCTTCCTGTTCTTCGATACCAACATATCTTCCTGGTGTAAGAATATAATCCTGCTTGGCAATATCTTCTAATGAAGCTACAACACAGAATCCCTTTTCATCTTCAAGCGTTCCATTCTGAAATGCCTCGAATGCATCAGCAAGTTTCTGTATATCTTCATCTGTAAAATCACGGTGCTTACGATCAACCATGTGGCCCATCTTTCGAGCATCTATAAAAACTGTTTTTCCTTTCTGCTTTTTTCCCTTTGTAATGAACCAGAGAGTAACCGGAATCGTAACACTGTAGAAAAGCTGCGTAGGCATAGCAATAATGCCTTCAATCAGATCATCTTCAATAATCTTCTTTCTGATTTCACCTTCACCGCCACTCTGTGATGAAAGGGCTCCGTTTGCCAGAACAAGCCCGATCTTGCCGTTCGGTGCAAGATGATGGATCATATGCTGTATCCATGCATAGTTGGCATTACTTGCCGGAGGAAGACCATACTTCCAGCGAACATCATCACCAAGTTTATTTTGTCCCCAAGGGTTATAGTTAAAAGGCGGATTGGCGAGAATAAAATCAGCCTTTAATGTCGGATGTAAATCATTTGTGAATGTATCTGCATGATAAGGTCCAAGATCTGCATCAAGTCCCCTGATTGTAAGATTCATAATTGCCATCTTCCATGTGTCTGGATTAGCTTCCTGACCATAGATTGAAATAGCTCCACGATTACTAGAATGAGCCTGTATAAATTTTGCAGACTGAACGAACATACCGCCTGAACCACAGCAAGGATCATATACACGGCAGTTAGAATAAGGCTTCAGTACTGCAACGAGTGTATTTAAAATGCTGGACGGTGTATAGAATTCTCCACCGCCTTTTCCTTCCTTAGCTGCAAACTGAGCTATACAATACTCATATGTTCTGCCAAGCACGTCTCTGTTGCCTTCTGTCTCTCCCATATCGAGATTAGTGAAAAGGTCAACAACATCCCCCAATACTCTTTTATCAATATCAGGACTGCCAAAATTTTTAGGAAGTACATCCTTAAGTTTCTTATTATCTGTTTCGATTGCTCTCATAGCATCATCGATAACAGTTCCTATCTCTGGCTTATGTGCAGCTGTAGCAATCTTGCTCCATCTTGCTTCTTCAGGAACAAAGAATACATTATCCTCAAGATAGGCATCCTGATCATTCTCAAATCCATCGCCTTCAGTAACAAGCTGCTGATATTTCTTGTCAAATGCGGTAGAGATGTATTTCAGAAAGATAAGTCCGATGATAACGTTTCTATATTCAGCAGCTGGAATATGTCCCCACAGAACACAAGCCGCATCCCATATCTGCTTTTCAAATCCAATATTTGCATTATTTTTATCTGCCATTGTGATTCCCCCGATAGAATTTTTAATACTTTCTTATTATACCAAACTTTCACAATTTATGTACCCTTGAAACACAAGTCCCACCAAGCATTTCTGACTGCAACGTCACGTTTTTCTGAACAACCTCAGCAAAATAAAAAAGACTGCCTTCTGAAATCCAATATCTCAGAAAACAGTCCATATCAGAATACCTTTTAACGATAGCATATTAAATTTGCACCCGCTATCGAACCTTTTAACGATACCATTCCTATTATCATGTATTATTTGATTTTTTAACCTTAACATCTGTCAGGTCATAGCTCAGACTGATGAGGCTGTCGATCCGTTCTATCGGAACTGTGCCATCCAAAAGAATTGTCAGCCACTGATTATGATTCATATGATACCCCGGTAAAAAACCCAGTTCCTGATGAAGTGATGCACCAAGCACCGGATCGCACTTTACATTGAGAATGTCAATGAGATCATCTCCATGCAATCCTAATACACTGCGTCTTACAGTCATTATAAGGCCAAACCACTTTCGATTACTGATATGCCTGAATACAGCATCAACATCATCGCCATTCCATGGATACTCAGGTTCTGCACTATATTTATCCGCCAAAAGTTCTTCTACTTTAGGTCTGATACTGTCTTTTACCATCACTTCATCCCCTTTTATATTTTAAACATCACTGGTAAATATGTACTTTTATCAGCTGATACCACCTGAATTACAGTTCATCTAACTGCAGTATATTTCAATTGCCTTTGCAACAAATTCCGCCGTTCCTTCTCCACCTGCTGCATCAATATTTCTGGTAAAATCTCCACCGGCGACATACAGCTCGCCAAGTCCGGATAAAATCTCATCGGTGCAATGATAAAAGTTATCTGTGATGTAATCCTGCAATTTCTTCACAAGCTTCTTCGCTTCCGCTGAATCAGGTTCTAAAGTTTGGATCTGTCCAAACTCTTTAAAGATTTCCATCATACTCTTCCATGTCCTGGCTTCATCTGCTTTTGAACGGTCTTTACTCTTTGCCTCATATTCCCTGTAAGCTTTTGTATCTCCCCACTGGGCCTTTGCCTGGGCAGCATATTCGTCCATTTTCTTTGTATCAAATACTGAAAAATCCATTGTTTTATTTCCTCCTGTTTTCTGTAATTCACGAGCGAAATCAATGAGATTCTCAAGGTGTTCCTTTTTCAGTGTCAGAAGCTCAATCTGCTGTCTGATAGCCATATTTCTATCAAAATCCGGACTTTTTATGATCTTGGCTATATCCTTGAGTGGGAACTCCAATTCTCTAAACAGTAAAATCTGCTGCAGTCTCTCCAAAGCTGCATCGTCATACAGCCTGTATCCAGCCTCTGTATATTTGGCAGGATGAAGTAATCCTATCTTATCGTAGTATTGCAAAGTGCGTATACTCACTCCTGTTATCTTACCTACTTCATTTACTGTCATCATATCTCTGACCTCCTCGTTTAAATATACCATAAACCATTACGTAACGTCAGAGTCAATAGTTAAAAAAATCATCTTGTGATCAATCTGACCACAAGATGTACTATATCAGCATTACCTAACTTAATTTGGCTTATATCCGCTCTTATCAGGCAATATCTTCCACCATGCTTTACCTGACTTATTCGCGACTTCATAAATCTGAAGTTTTACTCCATTGAATGTATTATCAGTATCATTTTTAGACCATGGATAATAATCAGTAATCCAATCCTTGCCATCAAAATAGATAGGTTTACTGTTCTTATCTTTCATATAGCCGACAAAATATACTGTAAAAGCTTTATGTATATCTGTATCTTTATAATTGTTATATTGACCGCATCCGATTATCAGAACATAAGGATCATCATCCGCAAGATCCAATATTTTCTTACCATTAGGCTTGCCAGACCATTTTACATCTCCATTGCCATTCTTACCGGCAGAGTCAGCATCATCCACTCCCGGTGAATATCCCGCTGCATATAATTCTGTCATAACTCCCTGCGCAGCAGTTAAGCAATTCTTTGCAGCCAGCATATTCTTATGTGACTTGGATTTGTCAATATATCCTAAAAGAGACGGAACAAGAATAGCTGCCAGAATAGTAAGAATGACAAGTACAACTATCAGCTCTGCCAGTGTAAAGCCTTGATCATTATTCTTTTTTAATGCATTAATATATCTGTCTCTTTTAATTTCCATCCGGTTTACCCAATAAAAACATCTTTATATCTAGTCTATATTTTTCAACGTCATTATACTCCACTGACCAATTTTCATCAAACTGTATTTTGAAAACTTCTGACCATTCAGTCAATATTTTCCATTCATTTACTCCGGCATTAAAAAGAACATCCCGATACAGTGTCCCGATTATCTTCATCTTTCAAAATCATACGGGTAGATTTTACTATTTGATATTACATACTGATGCTACAATTCTGCCAAATGAAAGCGGAGGTGAAAGTATGAGTAAATTTATCAAAGGTGCTTTTCTTACCACTTTGGGCGGTCTTTTTTGGGGGATTGGTGCAATTGTTGCTGAATATTTATTTCGTTTTCAAAACATTTCAGATGCCTGGCTCATTTTCTTTCGCACACTGATTCCTGCATTTGTACTGACTCCTGTTGCTATCAAAAAATATGGAAATAAAATTTTTTCACCATTGAAATCTAAAAAAGATGCATTCACTCTTTTTTTCTATGGAATTCCCGGTGTTATATTCAGTTTAATAACTTACAACATAACTATAAATCTTTCAAATGCAGCTATTGCCTCTATAACTCAGGATCTGTCGCCAATATATATTCTTATGATAATATGCATAATCCAAAAAAGGCGTCCTTCAGTAAAAGAAATTTTTTGTATTATTATTGCATTAACAGGAATCACGCTCTTAATGACACATGGAAATTTATCATCTCTTGCTATTCCTGTTCCTGCTGCAGTTGCAGGGCTAATAAGTGGTTTGTGTGTTGCCGATTATAATATATTAGGATCAATACTCGGTAAAAAATATCCAATTTTGTTGCTTCAGGACTGGTCATTCATTATGGGTACTGTTTTCACATTTATAATATTCAGACCATTTAATCATAATCCGGAAATTTTGACCCCAATTATCATTATTGGAACTATTTTTGTTTCAATATTCGGGACATTGGGCGGATTTCAAATTTATCTCCTCGGCGTTCAGTATATAGGACCTGACAAAGG
>CALMUC010000098.1 GCA_937872845.1 uncultured Lachnospiraceae bacterium
AGGCATAAATAAAAAAAATAAGGCATAAATAAAAAAAATAAGGCATAAATAAAAATAATGTATAATGAAATATAGAAAAAAAGTGCAAGTTAAAATATTTTATGGGCGGTGTCTCAGGTAGAAGATGCCGATAATAAGAGTGCAGATAAACCAGCTTATGGGTTCGGTGATTGCAATTCCAAGGTAACCCAGATGCGGAGTCAGAATAATAACGGAAATGATTTTGACAGCCAATTCGATGCCGGATGTGAAAAGAGGAATTATTCTGTGACCAAGGCCCTGCATTGTGCATCTGAGTATGAAAAGGGGACCTAGCCATATAAAGTTAATTACACTTATATGCATATACATGGTTGCAGCATTAATTAATTCAGGGGAGTTTGAACCAGTAATAATGTGAATAAGCGGTCTTATAAAGAGAAAACAAATAATAATCAGGACAAAGGATTCAGCAATTGTAAATATAATTGTTTTTTTGACGCCCTCTCTGATTCGTGAAAGTTTTCCTGCACCAAGGTTCTGACTTGTAAATGTTGTCATGGCGATGCCTATTGTATAAAGAAAAAGGCAGAGTATATCGAAAACGCGGCGGGCAGCTGTATGTGCGGCAATTATTGTAGTGTTGAGAGAATTAATACCACTTTGAAGTATTATAGTTCCTATATTTACGATGCATCCCATGAAACTCATAGCAAGCCCGGTAACTAAAAGTTCAGATAAAACATCAGAATCAAATCTAAAGTCATTTTTTGCAGGAAGTATTTCTTTGTAAGAATGAACCATATATATAACGGATAAAATTCCTGAAATGGCCTGTGAAAGTATTGTGGCATAAGCAGCACCGGAAATTCCCATTTTAAAAGGACCTATGAAAAGGATGTCCAGAAAAATATTTAATACTACTGAAACGGCAAGAAATATAAGCGGAGTTTTACTGTCACCTACTGCCCGGAGCATATTTGTGCAAAAATTATATATTGATGAAAAAACAAGACCGGCAATATTGATTTTTACATATATCAGTGCAAGATTCATTAGTGAATCTGGAGTATTAAGGAGAATCAAAAGCGGATGAATGAAAATCAGTGATATAAAAGTTAATATGACAGTCATTAAGGCAGTCAGATATATACTGCAGGCAATGCATTTACGCATTTGTTTAAAATTTCCGGATCCAAAAAACCTTGCTACGGGTATTGCAAATCCTTGAGTTCCGCCATTTACAAAACTAATAAGAGTATTTATGACAACACCGGTTGCACCTACAGCGGCGAGGGCATTCTGATTAATCATGTTACTGACAATCATGCTGTCTCCCATGCTATATAAACTTTGCAGTATTGAACTTGCTATAATAGGAATAGCAAATAATAAAATTACACGCAGTGGATTTCCAACTGTTAAATCTTTCATAGAAAAACCTCAAAAGTAAAAACTTTACAGAAAATTTATTTACAAGGAAGTTCTTTTTATATAGATTGTTATATAAAAAGAAAATTGCGTGTCTATATTAGACGAAAAATTGTTTGCTGTCGATAATAAAATAATGTGAAAATTATGATTTTTATTGGTTCATTGCGGTTGAAATGGGCAGATGGTAATATATATGAAGTGTTCTGGGAGGCATTTGCAAACATGGCAGATATAAAAATAAATATTGTTCGAAGTAAAAGAAAGAACTTAACAGTCATGGTAAGCTTATTTGGAGATGTAATGGTTAAAGCGCCGCTTGCGGCATCAAAGAATGATATAGATGAATTTATTGATAAACATTCAGACTGGATAGTCGAAAAGGTGCGGGAAAATATAAAAAATCAAAGGCAGCCTGTGCTTACTGAAGATGAAACAGAAAAGATTATGCAGAGTGCCGCAGTTGATTTTAAAAAGCGGGTAGAAAGACTTGCCGGAGAAATGAATGTCACTTATGGGAGAATCACAATTCGTGGACAGAAGTCAAAATTTGGCAGCTGTTCTGAGAGAGGCAATTTGAATTTTAATTTTATTTTGATGCTTGCACCAGAGGAGGTACGAGAATACATAGTTATACATGAACTTACACATAGAAAACATATGAACCATTCCGGAATGTTCTGGCATGACGTGGAAAAAATCATGCCAGATTATAAGATATGGGATGATTGGCTGAAAAAATATGGAGGCATTCTTATCGAAAGAATACCACGAGGAGGAGACACAAATGAAAATCATTCATACAGCAGATATACATCTTGATTCAGCGATGACAAGTAATTTTGATAAAACAGAAATGAGAAACCGCAGGGCGGAGATACTTGTGACATTTCAGAAAATGGTTGAATATGCAGTGAAAAATGATGTTAAGGCAATAATAATCGCAGGGGATCTTTTTGATACAAGAAGGGTTGCTGCAAACTCCAGAAATGTTGTACTAAGTCTTATAAAAAATAATCCACATATAGATTTTTATTACCTTAAAGGCAATCATGACGCAGAAAGTTTCTTGTCAGAACTTACGGTGATTCCGCATAATCTTAAAATATTTGGTAATACATGGACATCATATGTTATGAACCCGGTTGGAAAGAAAAATCTTATTCTTACAGGTGCAGAACTTACAAAAGATAATTCAAAACAGCTCATTAATTCATTGGTTCTTGACCGGGATAAGGTGAATATTGTTACGCTGCATGGACAGATTGCCGGTTATACGGGAAAAAATGATGCAGAAGTAATTAATCTGCCGGAATATAAAAATTGCGGTATTGATTATATGGCTCTTGGGCATATTCATATGCATGAAGTCGAAACACTGGATACAAGAGGAATATATGTTTATCCGGGATGTCTTGAGGGGCGAGGTTTTGATGAATGTGGAGAGCATGGGTTTGAACTGCTTGAATTTGATGAGGTAACTGGAAAACTTACACATCATTTTGTACCATTTGCCAGAAAAAGAATTTATGATCTTAAAGTGAATGTTTCAGGAGTAAATGATTCAGCAG
This sequence comes from uncultured Lachnospiraceae bacterium, assembly GCA_937872845.1. Classification (GTDB taxonomy): domain Bacteria; phylum Bacillota; class Clostridia; order Lachnospirales; family Lachnospiraceae; genus Eubacterium_Q. The sequence continues at coordinate 2,982 of CALMUC010000098.1, forward strand.
AGGCAGCAACAAGAGTTCAAAATGAACTGGAAAAAAATAATGTAGATGCTGCATCGCTTGTAAGAGTAAGACTTTCAGGTGAAATAGAGATTGAAACAGAACTTGATGTTGATTATTTACAAAAACTTTTTGAGGAAAAATATTATATATTCCGTATTCAGGATGAAACAACACATCATGTTGATTATGAGGAGTATCGTCATGATGTGTCATTAAAGGGTGAATTTGTCAGAACTGTAGGGGACAGTACGGAACTGTCACCAGATGATGCAGCTGAGATTATAAAAATTGGAATAGATGTTCTTTCAGGAGAGGAGGTAGCAGAGTGAAACTGATTAACTGTCATATTGAGAATTTTGGGAAAATATCAGGATTAGATTTGGACTTTACAAGCGGACTTAACCAGATACTGGAAGAAAATGGATGGGGAAAAAGTACGCTTGCTGCCTTTATAGCGACAATGTTTTATGGACTGGATGGAACAAAGAAGACTAAAATAAGGGAAAATGAACGTAAGTTCTATCAGCCATGGAATAATGGATGCTTTGGAGGTTCTTTGACGTTTGAAGCAAATGCAAAAAGATATATGGTTACAAGAACATTTGGAAAAAAAGAGTCAGAAGATACATTTATTCTTGAGGATGCAATAAAAAATCTTCCATCAGATGATTTTTCTGAAAATATTGGAATCGAACTGTTTGGGGTTGATCGTGAATCATTTTTACGTACTGTATTTGTAAGACAGCAAGATGCGGAATATTCCGGAACGACAGCTAAAATAAGTGCAAAAATAGGTGATCTTTCTGATACAGCGGATGATATGAGTAATTTTGACAAGGCGGATGAGACATTGAAAAATTACATAAATTCAAATTCACCTAAAAAAGTTACAGGAAATCTCTATAAGTTGAAAAGAGAAATTGACGAGCTTCGACAGGAAATACGGGAAGAACATGTTCATGAAATAAAAATACAGGAACTAAAGAAAGAAAAAGATGCAGCTATACGAAGAAAAAATGAAATAACAAAAAAGCATTCGGAGTTATATCAGACCCAGAAAGTTCTTATAGCACTTCGCAACCGTCAGGATAAACAAAAACAGTTATCATCACTTATAGAAGAAGAAAATAAAAGGCGTGAATCAGCCGATATCATAAGAAAGAATTTTGGGAAAAAAGTACCGACTGATAAAGAAATAAAAGAAATTTCTGATGAAAATCGTGAACTTCAAAAAAATATAACAAAAATGGAACACTATAGGCTGACTGAAGAGGAAAGTACAAGACTTGTTGAAGTCTGCAATATTTTTGGTGAAGATATTCCAGATGCCATACCAGTAACAGAAGCATTTGAAAAAGCACGTAAGCTTTGGACAGAGGAATCAGAATTTAAAATGTCGGTAGAGGAAAGGGATGAACTGGAACTTCTGCTTGAAAGATTTCGTGTAGGTATTCCTTCTGATGAGGAAATTGATGATAAAATAAAGGCTGTAAGTAAAATAAAGGAAAAACAGGCAGAACTTGCAGTACTTGAGAAAAATCTGGATGTTTCAAAATCAGAGAAGAATGCGACAGATGAAAAAATTAAAAGACTGGAAGAAACTGTAAAGAAAAAATACGAGAAGAAAAAAGAATTTGAAAATAAAAGAACAGAAGCAAGAGATATTGCAAAAAGTAAGCAGAAGAAAAAACAGCTGATTGGTATAACATTTGTGATAATAGGTATAATTTCTGTGGTGACAGGAATTATACTCAGAACAAATGGCAATTTCATCTGGATTGCATTTGGGGCTGCCCTTGCTGCTGAAATAGCAGGAATTGCACTTGTTTTTGCAGGAAATAATGAAACAGATAAGATTTATGAAAATGAAGATATTATAGATGACAGTCATAATGAAGCCGCAGAGCTTGCCGCAGAAAAAAATATGATGCAGAAAGCGGATGCAGATATACAGAGAATAAACAGCGAGCTTGGAAGGCAGAAGGATGCGATAAAGATAGATATTCAGAAAGTATCAGATTTTCTCGCAATTTTTGGGATAGAATATGATACCAGAACTGTAGAATCTGAACTGTATGATATCCGTCATGACATAAAAAGGTATGACAAACTTCAGGAAAAACGCAGAATTGAAGTCGAGCAGGATAAAAGTAAAGAAATTAATGAAAAAATAGAAGTCGTAAGGAATGAATTGAAAAAATATTACAAGGAATGGGATATTCCTATGACTGAAATGGAATCAGCAATGAAAAAGTATATAAAAGATGCTGATGATGTAAGCAAACTGACACAAAAAAAATCAGAATTTGATATATATGAGAAAAATGCAAAAAATTTACGTAGCAAAATAGAAATATTTTTTACGAATACGGTTCCAGAAGAAGAAATTGATGAGGTTAAAGCAAATTCGGATTTTTCATATGTTGTAGATGATATGACTGAAAATCTTATTCAGTATGAGAATGCATGTAAAGAGGAAGAGATATCAACAAACGCACGTGTAAAGTATGCAGATGAAAATCCTGAAATTACATTAAAAGGAGAATCTGTCGGAGAAAAATCAGAGGATGATTTTGATCAGAATGTTATTGATAATCAGATAAAGGCACTTTCCGATGAACTTGATCATGTTCGTGATATTATTTCGCAATATGACAGAGATATAGATGATGCATGCGAAAAATTAGATGAAATAGCTGATACTAAAGAACGTGCAGAAGAACTTGAAACTGAATATAAAAATAAACTGCACCATTTTGAACTTGTGGAAATGACAAGAAGTTATCTTACTGATGCAAAAGAACGTTTTACTGCAAAATTTATGAAACCAATAATGGATGGATATGGAAAATACTATCAAATGATTGTTGGTAAAGGTGTAGATGACTTTAGAATTGATGCAAATGCAAATCTTACGAAAAAAGAAGAAGGCTCATATCATGAAATAGTTTCAATGAGCGGCGGATATAAAGATCTGATTGGAATATGCATGCGTATGGCACTTATTGATGAAATGTATACAAATGAAAAACCGGTTATAATATTTGATGATCCTTTTGTAAATCTTGATGAAGAAAAAACCGTAGGAGCTATGAAACTTCTTCGGGAAATTGCAAAGGAATATCAGGTTGTTTATTTTGTATGTCATGAAAGCAGAAAGGCATAAATTAAAATCAATAATGCAGATCCTGGCACATATGGGATTATGTGATGAGATTTTATGGTAAATATATGAATACATTCAGTGATATGAAAATATCTGGCGTAATATTTGACATGGATGGAGTTATTCTGGATTCTATGCCAATGTGGAATTGTGCACCGGATCTTTATCTTGAAAGTCTTGGCATAAAGGGACCGGGAGATTTAGGGAAGAAGTTTTTTACGATGACTATGAATACAGCATGTGAATATATGAAAGAAAATTTTTGCCAGGATAAAACTGCAGAAGAAATTCAAAAAGAAATAAGCCAGGTTGTTATGGAACAGTATAGAAAACACATAATGGCCAAAAAAGGAATTCCCGAATTTATTGAAAAGCTTTCAAAATACAGTATTCCGGTCACAATTGCTACAACAAGTGTGAAGTCCATGGCAGAAGCAGCATTTGAGAGACTTGGGTTTTCTAAATATATTGATAAGATATTTGCAGCGGATGATTATCATTGTGATAAGTCGGTACCGGATCTTTTTATACATGCAGCTGATTTTATGAATACAATTCCGGCTGAAACATTTTTATTTGAAGATGCACTTCACTCAATTGAAACAGCAAAGACTGCCGGATTCAGGACAGTTGGAATTTATGATGCAGCAAGTGAAATAAAACAAGAGAAAATTATGGAACTGGCAGATGTTTATGTTGATAAGACTGAAAAACTTGTAAATTTACTTAATGCCTGATTATAAAAATTTCATATTACAAATGAAAAACCAGAACCGATTTTAAGAAAAATAAAATTTTAAAGTTGTTTAAAAATCATAATAAAATGTAAATTTGTAAAAAAATTAATAATTCCGTTTGCATTTTTATGGCATATTTCACGAAAATTTTATAGATACTTACTTCAAATGCCCCATCGTGTTATTATATAAGTAGAAATTTTTTGTTTTTGTTTTTTTATAGATAGGGGTGTTTCTTACATGTTTACAGTTGGTGATTTTATTGTCTATGGTGCAAATGGAGTCTGCAAAGTTACGAATGTCAGTCGAATGGCTTGTCCAGGAATGGCTAAGAAGAGACTTTACTACACAATGACCCCGTGCTACATTCGTGACAGCTCAATCTTTTCGCCGGTCGATAATGATCAGA
>CALMUC010000099.1 GCA_937872845.1 uncultured Lachnospiraceae bacterium
CAGACTCGGAGGTTACCGATATTGACGCTGATGAATTTGATGATTTGGTAGAGCAGGCACAGAATCAGGATACCTATGATGAAGAATCAGGGTTAGAGCTTCATGATGTTTTGGAACAGGCAGGAGACGAAGGTGTGGATCTTGATGCTATGGAAGAAGGAGAGATTGCAACATTTGAAGCAGTTTCGGCTTATTCAGCAAGAAGTACACAGCAGGTAACAATTGAAAAAGGACCACTGTATAGATATGCAGATTATAATCTTGGAACCTATCTGACAGAGCCGTACTATATCAGCTACGGAAGCGTCAGAGCAATTGCGTATTGTGTACAGCCAGCAAAGCCAGGACCTGGATCTGGAAATTATACAATTACAAAGATTGGAGACAATCAGGCGTTAGCAAAAGTGTGTTATTACGGTACAGATGCCGCAGGGAGCGAAAGCTTTTTTGCGAATAAACACACGGATTTTTCAGAAGGAAAAAGATTCATCATTATTCACATGGCTGCATCATATGCCAACGGAAGTAGTGATGCATTCTATGGAACAAATGCTACAGGCGAGGCTTTGGCAAAAGAACTCTATAATTATTGTGTGAATAAGCCGGAAATACCAGATGTAGCGATGTCATTTTCAAAGCCGGATGTAAAAGCTTATGTAGATGGAAATGTTCAGAGAACGGAGAACATTAAGTTCAACGCATCTTCCCAGCAGAAAATTACAATGGACTTACCAAAGGGAGTAAAGCTCCATAATGTATCTACTGGAAATGTAAGTGCGGCAGGTGCAAGCGTAACAATTGGAGGAGGAACCACGTTTTATCTCTCAGCTCCTCTGACACAGACAAGAGATGTAAGTGATACTTTTTCTGCAAAAATGAAGGGAAGTATTACAAAAGATTATTCAGCATATAAATTGACTACGAATGCAAGTGTTCAGGATCTGGCATTTGTGTTTGGAGAAGGTGTCGCTGATGAAAAATATGTAAGCCTAAAGGTGTCCTGGATTGAACAGGCTACGATCGAAATCGTAAAGAAAGACGATACAGCGGATGTCAATCTTGCAGGTGCAGTATTCGGTGTATACAGCGATGAGGCTTGTACAAAGCTGATCACTCAGATGCCGGCAACAGATAAGAATGGAAAATCTTCTGTTACGATCATCAAGACACAGGATACTGTTTATCTGAAAGAGATCACAGCACCACAGGGATATGTAGTAAATGCAACGGCAACAAATGTAAAACTGGTAGCAAGTAAGACCTCAGCTGTAACCGTGGAAAATAAAGAACAGCTGGCAGAGCTTACCATTTACAAAGAAGGACAGGTTCTGACCGGAGCAGATGTCAGTGAAAATGGAACGGTATTTCAGTATGAAAACCGCAGACAGAAAAATGCAGTGTATAACGTGTATGCCGGGGCAGATATCGTAACAGCTTATGGCACAAAAGTGTACAGCAAAGGTGACCTTGTAAAAGAAAACCTGACAACAGGTGAGAATGGTTCTGTCACACTGAAAAACCTGCATCTTGGAACCTACGTGGTAAAAGAAACAAAAGCACCGGACTCTTTCTATAACGGCAGCGAAGAAAAGTCAGTGACTCTAACTTATGCTGGTCAGAACAAAGAAGTTGTATTTGCAGATGTGACTTTTAACAACGAGAGACAGAAAGCAGATGTTTCCGTAGTAAAACAGGATAAAGACACCAAGAAACCACTGAAAGGCGGTATTTTTGCTCTGTATGCATCCGATGATATCAGAAATGCAGACGGAAGCGTTGTTGTGAAAAAAGGAACGCTGATTGAGAAAGTAACTACTGGCGCAGACGGAACTGCAAAATTCACAGTAGACCTGCCAATCGGATATTCCTATTCTGTAAAAGAAGATCAGGCACCGGAAGGCTATGTAAGAAATACAGAAGATGTGTATACGTTCAAGTTTTCTTACACCAATGATAAAGAAGCAACCGTATCTTTTGCCCATACCTTCAGCAATGACCGTGTGACAGCAAAGATTAATCTTTATAAAGTGGATAAAGAGACAGGAAAAGCAGTACCGCAGGGAGATGCCACACTGAAAGGTGCAGTTTATGGACTGTATGCCCGTGAAGATATCGTGCACCCGGATGGAGCAACGGGAACTATTTATAAAGCAGGAGAGCAGGTAGCTTCTCTTACAACAGATGACAAAGGACAGGCTTCTGTAAATGGCTTATATCTTGGCAAATATTATGTCAAAGAGATTACTCCGCCGACCGGATACCTGGCAGATGCAGAAGAGCATGATCTTACGTGCAGTTATGAAGGAGATATGACAGCAGAAGTAAAAAGAGAGTGCACTTCCAGTGAGCAGGTCATCAAGCAGCCATTCCAGATCATTAAAGCAGCCAACAATGGAAAGACCGATGCAGATCTGTTATCCGGAGCTGGATTTACAGTTTATCTGAAATCTTCCCTTACAAAGAAAGCAGATGGAAGCTATGATTTTGATTCTGCCAAACCAGTAGTGAGTGGAGAAAATGGAGCAACGGAGATTTTCACAGATGAAAAAGGATATGCCTGCAGTATTCCATTACCATTTGGAAGCTATATCGTGCGTGAAACTACAACACCGCACAACTACAAGCCAGTCGATGATTTTGAAGTGAATATCACAGAGCATCATCCAAATGAGCCACAGATCTGGCGAGTGCTTCTGGATGAAGAGTTTAAGGCAAAACTGAAAATCGTGAAAAAAGACGATGAAACAAAGAAATCCGTCCTGATTGCAGGAACAGAATTTAAGGTATATGACCTGGATAACAAAAAATACGTGGAGCAGGTAACTACTTATCCTGTGACAACCACACACAAGTCCTATTTTACAGACAGTCAGGGTTATCTGATCATGCCAAAGAACCTGAAAATCGGACATTACCGGATTGAGGAAGTCAACGCACCGGAAGGGTACACAATCAACAAGAACTATGTAGAGATTGCGGTGGATGCAAACACAGCATACCAGATGGATTCTGAGAGCGGAGATGCCATTATTACGGTAGATTACGAGAACCATCCGGTAAAAGGAAAGCTGACGATCTATAAAAAAGGTGAGATGCTGACCGGATTTAAAAAGGATTTTGTTTATGAAGAAAGATACCTGAAGGGTGCATCATTTCATGTCTATGCAGCTGAAAATATCTATACACCGGATTATCAGAAAGATGAAAACGGAAACAGACAGCTGATCTATGCAAAAGATGCACTGGTAACAACGGTAACGACTGGAGAAGACGGAAAAGCAGTTGCTGATAACCTGCCACTTGGTTCTTACTATGTAGTAGAAAAGACTGCACCGGAAGGATTTGTCCTGAACCATGACAGATCAGATGTCGCATTTGTCTATGCAGATCAGGATACACCTGTGATCGAACAGGAAGTGACTGTTGGCGATGACCGACAGAAAGTTGCAATCCAGGTAGAAAAACAGGATGCAGAAAATGGTGCAACCGTAGCAGGAGCTGTCTTTGGTATCTATAACAAAGCGGATATCAAGGCGGATGGAAAAGTGATCGTGAAAGCAGACACACTCTTACAGGAAATGACTTCTGATAACGATGGTCTTGCAACATGTACGCTGGATCTGCCACTTGGACAGTATTATGTGAAAGAGTTAAAAGCACCGGCGGGATTTGTATCCTCTGATGAAGTTCTGAATCTGGATGCTTCTTACCAGGGACAGGATGTGAAGACAGTAAAACTGAAAACAGTGAAAAAGAACCAGCCGACAACAGTTGAAATCACAAAATCTGATGTAACAACAGGTGTGGAACTGGATGGGGCAAAACTCACCGTTCTTGATAAAGAAGGAAATGTTGTGGATCAGTGGACTTCTGTAAAAGATCAGCCACATGTGATCAAACGACTGACAGTTGGTGAGGAATACACCATTCGTGAGGAAATGGCACCTTATGGTTATCTGAAAGCAACGGATGTGAAGTTCACGCTGGAAGATACCGCAGAGATTCAGAAAGTAGAGATGAAAGATGAAGTTCCGACAGGACTTCTGATCATCAACAAAAATGGAGAGTTTTTGGATAAAGTGACACTTCTGGACAATGTAAAAGGTACTGTGGAGCATCTCTTTGAATATGTAACCGGAAGTCTTACAGATGTAACTTTCGATGTATTTGCTGCGGAAGATATCAAAGCGGCAGATGGTGTCAGTGAAGATTATTTCAAAGCAGATGAAAAAGTGGGAACCATTACCACAGATTCCAATGGTATTGCACAGATGGGAGATCTACCGGCTGGCAAGTACTATGTGAAGGAAGTAAAAACAGCCCATGGTTATGTGCTGGACAAAGAGCCGAGATATGTTGACCTTTCCTACCGTGATCAGGACACACCAGTCATCACTTATGATGAGAAATGGCAGAATGCCCGTCAGAAAGTAAAGGTTACGGTTCTGAAGAAAGAAAAAGATACAGAACGTGTTCTTGCAGGTGGTGTCTTCGGTCTTTATACCAGTGAAGATATCAAAAATGCAAAGGGCGAGGTACTCCTTGAGAAAGACAGTCTGATCGAGCAGCGAGTAACGGATGAAAAAGGACAGATTACTTTTACGGCAGATCTTCCGGTAGATGGAAAATACTATGTGAAAGAAATCTTTGCGCCGGACGGATTTGTTACAACAGAAGAAGTACAGGAATTTACCTTTGAATATGCCGGAGAAGACCAGGCAGAAGTAAGCTACGACTTTACTTTTGAAAATCAGCCAACCACAGTGGAGCTGACCAAAACAGACCTGACAACAGGTAAAGAACTTCCAGGTGCACACCTGAAAGTGACGGATTCAGATGGCAATACAGTAGATGAATGGACTTCTACGGAAGAATCCCATGTGATCAAAGAACTGGTTGTTGGTAAGGAATACACCATGACAGAGACAAAACCGGCAGATGGATATGTCACTGCAGAAAGTATTACTTTCACAGTAGAGAATACAGCAGAGGTTCAGAAGCATGAGATGAAAGATGATGTGACAAAAGTAGAGATCAGTAAGACTGATATCACAGGAGAAACTGAGATTCCAGGTGCGAAACTGACGATTCTCGATAAGGATGATCAGGTAGTAGAGAGCTGGACTTCCACAGAGGAAGCACACTATATCGAAAAACTGCCAATCGGTAAATATACCTTACGTGAAGAGCAGGCACCGAAAGGATATCTTCTGACAGCCGATGTGACATTTGAGGTGAAAGATACCGGAGAAATCCAGAAAGTGGCTATGAAAGATGATACTGCCAAGGGAAAAGTGATTCTCAATAAGACAGATAAATCATCAGGAGAACCGCTGAAAGGGGTAGAATTTGAACTCCGTGACAGCAAAGGAAAAGTTCTGGAAACCTTAAAGACAGATGCTGCCGGTCATGCAGAAAGTAAGCTGTATGAGATTGCCACATTTAAGAACGGCAAATATGATACAGCAATCAAGTATTATCTGGTGGAAACAAAGACACTGGACGGATACACACTGGATCAGACCAAGCATGAAGTGACATTTGCTTATGCGAATGACAGTACACCAGTCGTGGAAGTTACTTTCAATCTGACAAATGAGAAACCGGAAGTTCCAGAAACACCGAACACACCGGATACACCACAGTCCCATGAAGAGACAAAGGTATCAAATGCACCGAAAACAGGTGACAGCACAAATATCTGGCTGCCGCTCCTGCTTCTGGTAATCTCCACAGGAGGTATGGCAGGACTTTATATCAGCAGAAAAAGGAAAAACAAATAAGGAAACCA
>CALMUC010000100.1 GCA_937872845.1 uncultured Lachnospiraceae bacterium
CTATAGAGCCTCCGCCACGTGCAACAATTATAGTATCAAGATTCATACTATCCAGTCTCTTTATACCTTGTGCAATCATATCCGATGCGCCTTCACCCTGTACCTTTACAGGGCAGAGAATCAGCTGTATATAAGGATCTCTTCTTTTAGCAACAGACATAATGTCATGTATAACTGCACCTGTACTTGCAGTTACAATCCCGATTTTTTTAGGATACTTTGGAATTGTCTTCTTCACTTCATAATCAAAAAGACCTTCTTCGAAAAGTTTTGTTTTCAAACGTTCAAACTCTGCATTAAGCTTTCCGATTTTATCTTCCTGAAGTACAATGCGTTTAGCATAAAGCTGATAAATTCCATCACGTTCATAAACTGAAATTCTGCCTGATGCAATAACAGCCTGTCCATCCTCCAGTCTGAATCCAAGACCACGTTCCATATCTGATCTGAACATACAGCATGCCATTTTTGAATTTTCATCTTTTAAAGTAAAAAAAACATATTTACCATTTGAATCGTATTTACAGTTAGAGACTTCTCCCTTAACACCTATCCTCATAAGATATGGATCTGCGTTAATCGTACTGCAAATGTAACGATTTATTTGTTCTACTGTATAGACCTTAACGGGCATTTTAGTCTTCCTTCATTACTGTAGAGAGAATTCCATTAACAAAAACATATGCATTATCATCACAATATTTTTTTGCAAGTTCCACAGCTTCATTCACTGCAACTTTTACAGGTATATCTTCATCAAATTTAATCTCATAAACAGCAAGTCTGAGAATTGCAAGCTCGGCACGTCCTATACGGGAAATATCCCATCCTGTCGAATGATTTTTAAATTCATTATCTATTTCCGGAAGACGCATCAAAATACCCTGCACTTTGTTTCGAATATATTCCTTGTCTTTTTCAGAAACAATTTCAGTTTCCTCTGTATGATCAGTTTCTCCACTGGCAAGCACTATTTTTTCTTCTTCGTTTTTTATTTCATTTGCTATTCTTAACGATGATGCCTCTGACAGATACTGCTCAGGCTCATCAGCAAGATCAAGCAAAAAGTTCTCCTCCTGCTCTGTCATCTCATCAATCCTGTGAAACGGTATCTGAAAAATAATACGAAATGTTGCATCTCGTAAGTCATGTCTAGTCATAATAATAATCTTTCCTTTTATTTTATAAAATTCTCTTTCAAAAACTGCATTCATTCACATAATGCATAAGTTTACTCAAAATCAATTCCGGCAATCTTTACATTTACCATATCACATGAAAGTCCTGTCATCGTAAGAAGTGTTGATTTTACTTTTTCCTGTATATTCTTAGAAACTTCAACAATATTGTACCCAAATAATATTTCAATCGATACATCAACATTTACAACATGATTCTCATATGAAACACGTATACCCTTTGACAGATTCTTCTTACCTAACTTAGCAACAAGATCTCGTGTTATACCACCATTCAGCTTTGCAACACCGTCAACCTCTGTCACAGCCAGACCAACTATAGATGAAACAACATCCTCTGCTATCTCTATAATTCCAACACCATCATTTTCTACCATATATTTTGAATCCTTTGAATCTTTTGAATCCTTTGAGTTTTTTACATTCTTTGCTTCCTTATTTTCCTTAATTTCCTTAATTTCTTTTTCTTCAGACATAATTGCACCTCCTGAAATACAAAACATAATATTTAATGTAACCTGTTTATAATAGATTCATCTCAAGTTTTCTAAACTTATAAATATGTTTATTATACAAGATTTAACTGTTGACCGCAAACCACATATCATATGTTTATCTGTTACATTACATATCAATCCTGTGGTGCTCATGTTTTACTGATCATGTCATATAATTTAATATGCGTTCTATCATATTCTGTAATGCCATATATGTGAAGTTTAATCTGTTCTTTCATCTGAAGATAATCTGATATGCACTCCTATCACTAAAAATAATAAAAACAAAATACACGTAAATGCCATCAGACCGGTATAAAGCCACGCTGCTCCTTTTATATTATATTTTCTGACTACAGAATCCGAAAAAACAAATGCGAGCAGTGCTACAATTCCATAACCGACTGCAACACTCTGCTGAAATCTTATAATTGTCAAAACTGTATTAAGAAGTCCGGCAAGTCCAAGCAGTCCGCCACCTATCAGAAGTATTATCAGTTCATTCTTATATATATGTAAATCAGTGCTGTAAAGCCATGATAAAACAGGAATACCGATCATCCACGCCCCGATAACGCAAATAAATGTTATCATTATAACAATCAAAATCTGAATTGCGATTCTTTTAAAAAATCCGGAAATATTTCTTTCCTTCCACATCACCGAAAGCTTATATATAACAGGGTTAAAAATAAAACCATTCAACAATCCTACAACAAAAACCGGCATTGCAATAAAGCCAAAGCATGCCTCGGCTTTACTGTTAAGTTCAGCATCTATTGCATACTTTGATGCATTTCCAATATAAAATGAAAAAAAAGATCCGACAAATAAAGGCAGACAATTCATCAGCAATTTCAATACACCATGTCTGTCATTTCTGATATTTACCCGTTTTACATCATTTATACAATCCCTGTCACTTACATTTTCAGGTATTCTGCAATCACTGCCGTCTGAAAATTCAGGAAATGTCATAAACAACAGACTTATGCAGATAATACTTGTAAATATTGCAGTCAAAAATGTTGCCGTAAGCAGATTTTTGCTCATAATAACAACTGCTACAAAAAACATTATAGTAGCAACCATTCTTACTGTTAAGCACCTGCCCGCAACATCAAGTCTTCCCTGCTGCTGGTATCTTCCATGATATACATCTTCAGCCGCATCTACTGATTTAAAGAAACACATCCAGAATGTTATCTGTAATTTTTCAGATGTATATTCACTGCCTTTTTGAACAATAAATAGATAAATAATAACAGCGAGCATTGAAATAAACCACGTTACTATTCTTGATTTTTTATATATATTAAATTCAAACACATGTTTTAAATCCGACACCTGATAATATCTCATACCAAAATTAGATATTGTCAAAAACAAATTGGCATTTGCATACGCAATTGTAAAAACGCCTGCCGAATTAAGTCCGGTCACCCTCGTAAGAACCATCAAAAATATGACAGACTGTATTGCCATAAGCAAACTGCCTGCCATATTCCAGATAACACTGTTTTTTTCTATATTCTTATTATTTAATAAGAATTGTTTCATTAAACCGCCTCATGAATTTCATGAATCATATAATCCAGTTTTGCTTTTGTCATTCCCGGATACACGCCTATCCAGAATGTATTATTCATTATGAAATCCGTTTCATCTAATTTTCCTGCAATCCTGTATGCATCTGTGTTTCTGATTTCATCAAAGCACGGATGATAAATCAGATTGCCACTGAATAAAAGTCTTGTCTGAATATTTTTCGACTCCAGATAATGAGTGACATCATCCCTCTTTATTCCACTCTTCCTTGCAGTTTCATTATTTATGCTTATCAAAAATCCAAACCATGATGGGTCGGAATTTTTTTCTGCTTCCGGAAGAATTAATGTACCATCTTTTTCCAGATCTGAAAGTCCTTCTTTCAAATACCTCCAGTTTTCCTTCCTTTTCTCAATAAATTCAGGAAATTTCTTAAGCTGTTCCACTCCGATTGATGCCTGAAGATCCGTTGCTTTAAGATTATACCCTAAATGGCTGTAAACATATTTATGGTCATATCCTTTGGGTAAAAGTCCAAATTGTCCATCAAACCTGTGTCCGCAGAAATTATCATGTCCCGAAGGGCATACACAGTCACGTCCCCAGTCTCTGAACGACTTAATAATTTTATTAAGCAATGGATTATCTGTGTATACACATCCGCCCTCTCCCATAGTCATATGATGTGGAGGATAAAATGATGAGGTTCCTATGTCGCCCCATGTCCCGGTAAATTTCGTAATACCATCTATTGTATACTTTGAACCAAGAGCATCACAATTATCTTCAACAAGCCATAATTTATGTTTAAGGCAAAATTCTCTGACCGATTTTAAATCAAATGGATTTCCAAGAGTGTGCGCCAGAATAACTGCTTTCGTCCTTTCAGAAAATGCACTCTCAAGTTTTGACACATCAATATTATACTCAGGCACCTTAACATCAACAAATACAGGAACAGCACCATACTGAACAACCGGTGCAACCGTAGTCGGAAAACCGCATGCAACCGTAATAACTTCATCCCCTCTTTTTATCTGCCGCTCACCAAGCAGAGGGGAAGTAAGTGCCATAAACGCAAGAAGATTTGCAGATGAACCGCTGTTAACAAGATTCGCATAGCGTATTCCCATCCATTCTGCAAAGCTTTTCTCAAACTCATCCGTAAAATGCCCTGCTGTAAGCCAAAAATCAAGCGCAGCATCTGTAAGACTCATCATTTCTTTTTCATCATATACGCGAGCGGCACAACTTATCCTGTCTCCGGGACAAAATTCCTTATCCTGCTCTGGTTTTTTAAACTCATTATAATATTTTGCTACAAGCGACTTTATCTCGTCACGTGCTTCCTTTTCATTTTGCCATTCAGTCATAAATCTCTCTCCAGATAATATTTATCAGTCTATTCATTAAAAAATTCTTTAATCTCTTTTTGTGTTTCTGCTTCAATATTACTTTTATTTAAATAAGCTTTATACCAGTCTGCCGAGCGTTTAACAGCCTCATCTATATGCCACGTCGGCTTATAATCAAATACACGCTTTATTTTTTCTGAATCAAGTTTCAAAAATAAAGCTTCATGAGGTGCTTCAGCTGTCTTATCATATTCCCATGACAAAGACTTTCCCCAGCAATTAACAAACTTATCTGTAAGAGCCCCCGTCGTTACACAGTCTTCATCATCCGGTCCTACATTATAAAACCCTGATGATTCATAATCATCATACTGTCTCTCCAAAATATCAAGATAAACAGACAACGGTTCAAGAACATGCTGATAAGGTCTTGTGGAATATGGATTTCTCACATATATCACATTACCGTTTTCAGCTGCTCTGAAACAATCGGGAATTATGCGGTCTTTTGCAAAATCTCCACCACCTATTACATTGCCTGCGCGGGCGGTTGATACAGCTATACCTGCCTTTTTATAAAAAGAACGGATGTAACTATGAGTTACAAGTTCAGAACATGACTTAGAATTGGAATATGGATCAAAACCATCAAGTTTATCACATTCCTTATACCCATACCCCGGTATTTCTTCATTCTGATAAACCTTATCTGTTGTTACATTTAAAAATGATTTAACACTTTCTGACAGCCGGACACATTCACACATATTTACTGTTCCCATTACATTGGTTGAATATGTACCAACAGGATCTTCATATGATTTCCTGACAATTGGCTGTGCTGCAAGATGTATTACTATTTCCGGTCTGGTATCTGCAAATACCTCTTTCAATTTATCAATATCCCTGATATCGCCACTCACCGAACGAATTTTATGTTTCAAATCCAGAATATCATAAAGAGCAGGACTCGTAGGTGCCGGAAGTGAATAACCAGTTACATCCGTTCCGGCCATCCATAACATATATGAAAGCCATGAACCTTTAAATCCTGTATGCCCTGTTATAAGTACTTTTTTATTTTTAAAAAACTGAAAATCAAACATTATGCATTTCCCCGCTGATTCACTTTTGTATGTCTTCGTCCCATTTTCCGATTCTCTCTTCTTCAATAACAAGAGGTCTGTCCATAACACGCTTATTAATACTCATTATATATTCGCCCATAAATCCTATAGAAAATATTATTATTCCTCCAAGGAAAAGCATACTTATAATCATTGTGCCATACCAGCATTAAATTCATGCCAGTGAATAAGTTTCATAACAAGATAAACAATTGCGATAATAAAGCATATTACAGAAACTATTGCTCCCATAAATGAGCATATCCTAAGTCCTATTTTAGTATAAGATGTTATTGACAGCATTGCCGCATCATAAAGAGTAAAGAAATTATTATGCGATTTCCCCGCCATCCTTTTAGGCTGTGTATATGGGATTTTCTTGATCTTATATCCCAGTTCTGCGACAATCCCGCGTAAAAAAGGAGTAGGATCATGAAGTTCACGCAGTACATTGATAAATGATTTATCATAAAGACCTGACCCTGTAAAATGTTCAATCTGATCTACATCTGAAAACTTTTTTACAAATTTATAATAAATTGATCTTGCATGATAAATAAGAGGATTTTCCTCACTATTTGTCTTTATTCCTATTACGATTTCATATCCGTTCTCCCATTCCTTCAAATATTCAGGAATAAGTGAAATCGGGTCCTGAAAATCACACACCATGCCAATAGTGCAATCCCCTGTTGTCTGCAAAAGACCATAGTAAGGCGAATTAAACTGCCCAAAATTTTTTGCATTAAAAATCGCTTTTATATGCTGATTTTTATTAATTATCTCCCTCAACAGCACCCTTGTATTGTCCGATGAATCATTATCAATAAAAACCAGTTCCCAATCGTATTTTGTCAGATTTTTTTCAAACAAATCTGTTATTGCTTCACTCATAGGTACTACATTTTCCTGCTCGTTATAACAGGGAATCAAAACACTTACCTTTTTCTTTTTCTGTTCCATAAAATTAACTCATATTTCTGACGGTTGACCTTTATATAGTATCAAAGTAAAACTGCAGAAGCTATCTCCTTTCCCACTTCATCCACGGCGCTTTGCCCTGGCTTATCATGGCTTCGAGTAAATCCTTTTCCCTTTTTGTATCCATACACTGCCAGAAACCATCGAACTGATATGCCATAAGCTGACTCTGCTCTGCAAGTCTTTTCATCGGTTCCTGTTCAAATACCGTAGAATCTCCATTCAGATAATCAAAAATTTCAGGTTTCAGAACCATATATCCACCATTTATTCTATCATTATCCATCTCATTCTTCTCACGAAAACTTCTGACTTCAGACTTTGATCCGATATCCAGAACACCAAACCTCTGTGCAAGCGCAACAGCTGTAATAGTTGCAAATTTACCCTGTGATTTGTGAAACTTGAGAAGTTCATTCATATCTATATCACTTACTCCGTCACCATAAGTAAGCATAAAATCCTCATTCCCGACATACTTCTGAATTCTCTTTATTCTTCCGCCAGTCATAGTAGAAAGTCCGGTATCAATAACCGTAACCTTCCATGGTTCAGAAACATTACTGTGAACAGTGATTTCATTATTTGCCGTAAAATCAAATGTAAGATCGCTGTTATGCATATAATAGTTGGCAAAATATTCCTTTATTATATCCTGCTTATAGCCAGCGCATATTATAAAATCATTAAATCCGTAATAAGAGTACTCCTTCATAATATGCCATAATATAGGTTTTCCGCCGATTTCAATCATAGGTTTCGGACGAAGTTCACTTTCTTCGCTTATTCTTGTGCCATATCCGCCGGCCAGAATTACTACTTTCATTTTCTATCCCCCATTTACAGAAATTTTAATCAAATTGCTTTTGTAATATCTGAACTTGTATTCAAATTTGTATCATTGCTATTCTCATCATTATTCTCTGTCAATAATTTTGCAGCTTCAATCAATGAAACTGCCCCTGGTATTCCTGTCCAGAAAAAAATCAGATAAACAAGCCCCTTTTTCCATTCTCCAAGATAAAATTTATGCAGTCCTAATGACCCTCCAAAAAAAGCCAAAACTGCAGCTACCGCAACGTTTTTTCTCATATTTCACCTCGCCTGTCAACATACTGCATATAATGGATATTATAACAAATCAATGATATAATGCAATCAACTATTATATTCATTCGGAGGTCAAAATGAACAAGCAGAATCGTTCACTCTTTACAATCCTTATTTCTTTTTTTATTCCAGCAGCTATAGTAATAACCGGCTTTATAATTGGAGGATATGCCCCTTTCGGGAGCAAAGACATCATGACTTCAGGCGGATACTCTGATCAATTGGTGAATTTTTTCCATCTGTATGATCACGTACACAAAAGCCAGCCTGTTCTTTCTGATAATCTGACCGGAAATAACATCAATTTCCTTTCATTTTTCACTTTTTATCTCTCTGATTTATCAAATCTCATAATTTTGCTGTTCAGCCGTTCAGCAATAACTTCTGTTCTTGATATTATTTATGCCATTAAAATTGGTGCAGCAGGAGCTTTTTTTTGTATTTTTATATTAAACAGAAATTACTCATTTATAAATAAAAATATCCCTGCCATAAAGCCTGCAAAAACATCTGCTAAAAATCTGCTTATCGGTTCTAAAAACGGACCAAAAAGTCAGATATTTAAGTTTACGTCATCAATAAATCCCATTGCAGTCAGCATTTCAATCGCATATGCTCTCGGTCTTTCAATGCTTTCAATAGGAAGTAATGTTTCTTATACTTTTGCAATTGCACTGCTTCCACTGATTATTCTCGGTCTCGAAAAAACAGTCTATGAAAATAAATATTTGCTTTATATACTGGCATATGCAGTTTCATTCATATCAAGCATCTATATAACCTGTATATCAACCATCTTTATCATTTTATATTTTGTTTTGTGCGATTACAAAAACATCCGTCATTTGGTGAATTCATTTTTAAGAAAACTTGCTGCGGATATAATGGTAATAGGAATCTCTTTCCCTGTTCTTTATATTGCATGCAGCAGTTCATACTTTAAATCAACTGTAAATCCTGTATTCCCTGCATTTTCATACATAAATTTCTTTGATTTTATAAAAGGCATGATGAGCAGTTCAATTATCTCACATTCTGAGGAATACGGTAACAACTGTAATTTATCAATAAGTGTAATTACAATTCTTACAATCTTCACATACATCTTTATAAAAAACATTGATGCAAAACACAAAATAAAACAATTTATCTTACTTGTCTTTATCATAAGCGGTTTTGCATTCTCTACATTTAATTTCTTATTTAACTTTTTTGTATTTTCTCTGAATATTAATTTCAATTTTTCATATATTTTTGCCTTTATTATTCTTTACATGCTGTATGACACATTAAAAAATATCAATTATATTTCGCGTATTTCATTCTTCATATCTGACTTATTAACTCTTGGTGTCATAATTGCAAGTATATACCTATGCACAAAATACAGTTCCATATCACCATTCATGACATCAATAGAGCTTCTTGTTCTATATACATTTGTAATCATGCTGTATCAGTCTGAAAATTTTGCAAAATATATTTTTGAAATAATAATTTCTCTTATTTTTATTGTGGAAATTTCATCCGGCTATATCAACAACTCAAAAATAATTGCTTCAAATTCAAAAACATTTAAAAGCACATCTGAATACCGCCTTTATGCCACTGAAATTGATTTACAGGCAAAGCATCCAAATGCAAATACTCTTTACTATAACCCTCTCCAGAACACATCAAACATTGCAACAGACAGCATAACGGGGATTGATTATATAATTGCCGACTCATCAGTTAAAAATGTTGATGCTTTTATCAAAAGCGAATATTCAAAATACGGATATACAATTTATGAAAATCCATACTCGCTGCATGGACTTCTGTTTAATAAAGACAGTAAGATAACCAGTTATTCATACAATCCTGATTACCCATTTGAATCAATAAATATTCTTTCCAAATATCATATGTCTTTAAATCCGGTATTTTATGACAATCCATCCGGTGGAAATGTAAAATCCGAGGAAACAGTTTCATCATACAAATATACAGCCATTCCTTCAATAGCAGGATATACCTATGCGAATGCAAATTACCTTGCTTATCTTGGTAAAACTTCATCCGGTAAATCATATACATTTACACAGAACAAGCCTGACAACACCGTAACGGCACTGTATCCTCAGATATATAACATTAATAAATCCAATTTTGATATTTTTTATAATCATCTGAAAAATAATTCCGCCAGATTTTCCGCTTCCGAAAATCTCTATAAAGTACATTGTGATACTGATAAATATCTGCTGATAAATGCACCATCACCAGATTTTATCAGGATATCTGTAAATGGAAATAGAGTAAAATATATAAAATCATCACAGAATTTTATTATTATTCCGGTTTCTGAAGGTGAAAATTCCATACATATATATTACACAGCAGTTCCGGCTGTAATCTC
>CALMUC010000101.1 GCA_937872845.1 uncultured Lachnospiraceae bacterium
GGAGTTCAGACGTGTGCTCTTCCGATCTATCAGCATATCAGAAGGGTGCGCTCTCTTAAGCAAATCTGCCGCCTTTCGGTTAAGCATCATTGTACATCCTGTAACAGCATTCTGTATCAGAAGGTTATTAAGCTTATCCATTCCCAGAAGCCCCTGGAGCCGGACAAATGACGGATGAAGTTCATTTCCGTTTGCGTCTGTAACTTCCAGATCTGTATATACCAATAGCGGAATCTCTTTCCCATACTGTTTTTCCATTTGCTGCATTCTTCCAAATGTAAGTTCTGCCTTTTGTTCATCCCATACATCATCCTGATCTGAGAACATAACATATTCGCTGAATGAAGCTCCCAGAAGTCTCATAAAACTTTCCGATGCGCTTCCTAAATGTATACTTCCATTAAGCATAGATATATCAAACTTTTTTTCATGACAGCCAGTTTCATATTCAGCAATTTTTTCTTCAATAATATCTTTTGTCCCGTCTGTTGAGGCATCATCTCTTATTATCAGTTTAATATCTGAATATGTCTGTTTAAAAATAGAATCCAATTGTTCAGAAATGAAATTTTTTCCCTGATATGATGCCAGAAGTATATCAATCATTTTTTTTCTCCGGAAAAATTTTATCATAATATTCAGCTGTTTCTTCTTCCATTTCTCTGCTGAATGCATCAGTTGAATCTTTTTTGAATATTACAATCAATGTCTGAAAAATCAGTTTTATATCAAGCCAGAAACTATATTCTTCTATATACATAAGATCCAGAACAAGTTTATCCCTTGGTGAAGTGTTATATTTTCCTGCAATTTGTGCATATCCTGTAATTCCGGCTTTTACTCTGAGACGATATTCAAACTCAGGCAAATCCGAAGTATAGTTGAATATATTGGCAAGCATTTCCGGTCTTGGACCGACAACACTCATATCTCCTTTAAGCACATTAAAAAACTGAGGTATTTCATCTATTCTGAACCTGCGAAGAACTTTCCCGACTTTCGTTATCCTGTCATCATCGGCAATTGTTCTATATATGGCAGAGTCTTCACGCATAGTCCTAAGTTTATATACAGAAAATATACGTCCCCCACGCGTTGCTCTGTTTTGTTTGAAGAAAACTGTCCCGCCGTCATTTATCTTAATTGCCAGCATCGAAATTAAAAGCACTGGTGAAAAAACAACAAGAGCAAATGCCGAAATCAATATATCAAACAGTCTCTTAAATAACTTTTCCTCAGTTGTCAGCCCCATTGATGAAAGTTCCAGCAGTGAAATATCATCCAGTATCACATGATTTGAATTTAGTTCAATAACATCTGCCATTCCTGGATTGACATAAACATTTTTCATATTCTGATAACAGAATTCTACAATTTCAGACCTCTCTGACATAGGAACATCATATAGGAAAATAGTATCATATTTAGGGATCATATTTTTCAATCCGGATGCCCTGTAATCTGCACTCCTGCAAATTTTATACTGAAGCTTATATTTTTTTATACCTCTTGTTATTTCCATAAGTGACTGCTTTGAAGATGTAATGATCAGACACTTTTCAGGTTTTATTATTCTGAAATAAATCCAGTTGCCGCCATATGTAGCGCAAACTATCACAAGCAGCTGTATTACAATAATTATCAGAAGAAGCCACGGCTGTTCTAATGTGAAATTTCTATTATTTGCACTATTTGTATTCATGACCATAAGCATCACATAAGAAACAATATCTGTCATGAAAGAAGCCAGTGCTATAGAAATAATTATCGGTTTACTTTTACGTTTTCCAATATCATATCCACCATAAATTCTGAGAAACAGGTATCCCGAAAATGCAAATGTAAGAGTCGTGACAGCCATCGTTCTTGAACGATTGAGCATCTGCCAATTCTCTATTGCATAGAGCCTGTAAAAAGACCAAAAAATAAGAAAATATAATATTGCTTTAAGTATAAATACGACAATATGAACATATTTCCTCACAAATTTTTTCATCAGACAATTCCTTATCATACTATATGTCAATCATAATCATTAGCACATTTATTTTATACAAAATAAAAGAGCAGTTTAAAGCACATACATTTTTTATTATATGCGATAACCACTCTTTTAGCAACTTTATTACCTAAGATATCCACTCTTATCTTCGAGTGTAAGAGATACAGCTTTTCTGATATTTGCAATCTTTGCTGTTTTGTAGCTTCCTCCAAATTCGCCATCACATGTCCACGGAATTTTATCTTTACCTCTGACAATAACACGTGATGTTTTTCTGAACACGATAAGTTCATCTTCAAGATTATCTGTAAGAAGACAATTAATAATTCTTTGCAGCTGAATCGGATCTTTAGGTCTTCGTATTAAAACTGTCTCAAATTTACCATCCGAAAATGACATATGTCTTGAACCAAAATTTCTGAATCCACCAACAGAAAGAGAATTTGTCACCTGCCCATATATGAAATCGCCTTCAACAATTTCTCCATCAAACCAAATCTGCATAGGATAGCTCTGCATAGCTGCAAGTGCTTTTATTCCTTCCAGAATATATGCTGCATGTCCCAATGCATTTTTCAGATTTTGCGGTGTTGAATAAGAAACATCTGTAAATGCTCCAAATGCTGCGATGTAAATAAAAAAATTATTTTCAATTCTTCCTACATCAACATGACAAATGTCGCCATTTACAATCTGCCTTGCTGCTTCCAGAGGATTCAGACTGATTTTCAAACTGCGGGCGTAATCATTTGTAGATCCACATGGTATATAACCCATGTGAATTCTTCTTTTGATTTTTCTCTCTAACTTCATGATTCCAGTTACTGTATTGTCAAGTGTTCCATCCCCACCTGCACATACAACAAGATCAAAGTTCTCAGCAACCTCATAAATATATTTTGTATTTACATCTATGTCCCTGTCTGTAGGATAAACCTCTACTGAATATCCGGCAGCACTGAATATATTTATTACATCAATCATATCTGATTTTATAACAGTTTTCCCTGCTTTGGGATTTACAACAAAAAGAAGTCTTTTCTTCATTAAAACATCACCCTTTTTATTTTTTTGAAGCAAGATATTTATCAAGTCCACGTTTTCTGAGTTTACATGCCGGACAATGTCCACATCCATCACCCATTATTCCATTATAGCATGTAAGAGTCATATCTCGAACAAGCAAAAATCCGCCAAGGTCATCTGCCATTTTCCACTCTGCCGCCTTATCAATCCACATCATTGGAGTTATAATATTAAATTCATACTCCATTGCAAGATCAAGTGTTGCATTAAGTGACTTAATAAAAACATCCCGGCAGTCTGGATATCCCGAAAAATCGCTCTGTGATACACCCGTAATTATATCAGTTATTTTATTTGTCTTGGCAAATATAGCTGCATACGTTAAAAACAGCAGGTTTCGTCCCTCAACAAATGTATTCGGAAGTGCCCCATCAGGTTTTGATTCATCAACCAAAATATCATCTCTTGTAAGTGAATTTGGTGCAAGCTGATTCAATTCGGAGAGATCAATTATAGTCTGCTCTACTCCTAATTTTTTGCATATATTTGATGCACATTCAATTTCTTTAACATGTCTCTGCCCATAATTAAATGTTACAGCCTTTACTTTTTTATATTTTTTCAGTGCCCACAGCATACAGGTTGTGCTATCCTGCCCACCACTCATTACTACAACTGCTTCTTCTGTATTTTTCATATATTTAATTCTCTCTTTCCAAATGTCATTAATATTTTTTTGAATCCACCATGTTAAAGAATCGTGCCTGAAGTGCCGAATCTTTTTCAAATGCCCCTCGAAGTGCGGTTGTCACTGTAAGTGAAGGAACATTTTTTATTCCTCTTGCTGTCATACAGCTATGTTTACCTGTAATCATAACTGCTACATTTTCAGTTTCAGTAACATTCTGCATTATTTCCGCTATATCCGTACCAATCCGTTCCTGTAGCTGAAGTCTTTTCCCCACCATCTCTGATATTCTTGCAATTTTGCTTAATCCTATAACACGTTTTTCAGGTATATATGCAACATTTACTTTCATATCATACATAAGTGCCATGTGATGTTCACAATAACTGAATATGCTTATATCTTTAACAAGAACCATATCATGTGTTCCACTTTCAGGTGCTTCAAATGTTTTTCTGAACATATCAGCTATTTCTGCATTTGTGTAATTCATTCCTTCAAAAACTTCTTCATACATTCTTGCCACACGATCTGGAGTTTCCCGAAGCCCTTCTCTGTCTGGATCATCACCAAGTGCCTCCAGAAGTCCTCTGACATGAAACTTGATTTTATCTTTATCTATTGCCATTTTATACTCCTCTTTTTTCCGGATTCCAGATAAATTTATGAATCTGAAGCTGAAATCTTACTTCATTCAATTTATTATCGATTATAAATGAAACTATTTCTTTTGGGTCTATTCTGCCAAATACCGCGCTCACATAAACCTTTGTCTTTTTTATTAAATCGTACTTATATATTATTTCCTTCATTCTTTTTAAATCATTTTTATCAGAAACCACAAATTTTACCGTATCACATTCTCTGATTTCTTCAAAATTTTGCAGAAACATAAATTTTTCCATACCACTTCCCGGACATTTATAATCAACAGTCATCGAAACTCCCGAAATCCCATAATAAGGGCGGATATCTATTGCTCCATTCGTTTCCACTTCAATGTTCAACCCTGTTCCATCCGTAAGCATTTCTAAAAGCTTCCCTATATTATCAGAAATCAGAGGTTCACCTCCTGTAACTGTAACATTTGTAATTCCTGTTGTTTTTATATACTTAAGAATTTCCATTGCCGTCATATCATCGCACTGAATTTTTCTATCTATGGCCCATGCTGTATCACAATATCCACACCTGAGATTACATCCTGCGAGCCTTATAAAAACTGCAGGTTCTCCTGCGCGTCTTGCCTCTCCGTTAATGCTTACAAAATGTTCCGCAACATGAAAAACATAATCATCTGCAGATAAATCTGCATTTGATTCTGCTGCATCTTTCATATAAGTTCCTCCATATATGTTGCGCAATTTTCAGGTGTTTCATAGACACTTACAGAATGAACATTATATTCCTTATTTTTCATCTCATCATAAAAATATTTTGCAAAATTCTCAGCTGTTGGTCTGAATGAAAGTTCAGAAATCTTAAATCCTTCTGCGTTAAAAGCCTTTTCTGTTTCTTCATGCAAGCTTCCCTCTTCTGCCAGAAGTTTATGATCAAATATATCTGTCAGTTCTTCAAGATCCTTTTTCAATTTGCCAAAATCAACTAACATCCCACGGTACTCACCACTTTGTTCAACATTGCTGCCTTTAACTTTCACTTCTACACTCCAGCGATGTCCGTGAAGATTAGCACATTTTCCATTGTATCCTTTTAAAAAGTGTGCACTGTCAAATTCATGATGTGTTGTAAGAATATACATAAACATACCTCTTATCTTTGTTATGATTTTTTTTCCCATCGTATAATTTTGTTTTATGGTTCTGTGTTATCTTTATATAAATTCATTCAAAAAAAGCGGGGATTGTATCCCCGCTAAATTGCATAAATAAATGCATTCAGTCCCGGTTTTTTTTCGTAGGAGGGATACAATCGAACTACGTACTTCTTATTAAATTAATTATCTGACATCTATAAAACATCATTAAATTGTATTTCTCATTAAATTTCTCATTAAATTTCTCATTGAATTTCCCATTGAATTTATTATTTGATTTCAAGGAAATTCTTAACCGTTTTTTCCATCTCTTCCTTTTTGCAGACTGTCTTATGAAGAACAGGTGCAGTACGTATATCTTCTATGGTCTGCGGTATTTTTACTCCAGACAATTTCTTTAATTCATCTATCAGTTCAAAATCTGTTTTTTTATCATATTCAGGATTTATTGCATCCAGAACAGCACGTGAAAACTTATATGGGCTTGCAGTCGAAGCAAGAATTGCAGGGGTATCTTCATCTCCTGTCTCTTCTTTATACTTATCATAAACAGACATAGCTACTGATGTATGTGTATCTACAATATAGCCATCCTCTTCATATATTGTACAAATTTCATTTGCAACTTCATCAACTGAAGCATAATTCCCATAAAAAGCTTTCATATTTTCTTTCATTTCATGTGTAATAGTGTACTTGCCTGTTTTAGCAAGCTCAGAAAGAAGTTCTGCACATTTATCAGATTTATTTCCGGCAAGCCTGTAAATTAATCTCTCAAGGTTACTTGAAATCAAAATATCCATCGATGGTGAAGTTGTAAGTATAAATTCGCGATTTCTATCATATATTCCTGTCTTAAAGAAATCATATAATACTTTATTATCATTCGACGCACATATAAAACGATTTACTGGCATTCCCATAAGACTTGCATAATAAGATGCAAGAATGTTTCCAAAATTTCCAGTCGGAACAACAACATTAATCTTATCTCCAGCCTTAATAGAACCTGCAGCGACAAGCCTTGTATATCCATAAATATAATAAACCATCTGTGGTATCAGCCGTCCTATATTTATTGAATTTGCTGACGAAAACTGATAGCCGTTCTCATCAAGACTCTTTGCCAGATCATGATTTGAAAACATCTGCTTTACGCCTGTCTGGGCATCGTCGAAATTTCCTGTAATTCCGGCAACAAACGTATTTTTCCCACGTTCTGTAACCATCTGTTTTTCCTGAACAGGGCTGACTCCGTTCTTTGGATAGAAGACAGCAATCTTTGTACCAGGTACATCTGCAAATCCTGCAAGCGCAGCTTTTCCTGTATCTCCTGAAGTTGCTGTAAGAATAACTATTTCATTTTTTATATTATTTTTCTTTGCTGCAGTTGTCATGAGATATGGAAGAATTGATAACGCCATATCTTTAAATGCTATGGTTTTACCATGAAAAAGTTCAAGTACATATGCCCCATGATGATACTTTACAGGTACAAAAAGCGAATCATCAAACTTGGAATCATAAGCTCCATTAATACACTTCTTTAATTCCTCTTCAGTAAAGTCTGTAAGCATTAATTTCATTACTTCATATGCAACTTCCTTATAATCCATTTTTGCAAGATCATCCAATGATACATCAAGATGAGGAATTTCATCTGGAACAAAAAGTCCGCCATCTGCGGCCAGACCTTTCAGTATTGCCTTTGATGCTGTTGCAGTTTCTTCTCTGTCCCTTGTACTTCTGTAAATCAAATCCATTGTTTTTCCCTTCCTGTTAATGAATCTATTATAATTTTTCTAATATCTTTGAGTTAAATATATTTTTCCAATTATCCGACAAATAATTTTTTCTGATATTATTTAGTCTGCAGTATCTGATCCATCTATACCTGTTGAATCAGCTCCTGTTGTCTCGGTTACAACAGATCCATCTGTATAAAGATAAACATCTGCCTCCTGCTTGCCAAACGCCGTAGCCTCTGCATGTGTATTAAAGAAAATATCCAAATGATTTCCCTTAATAGCTCCTCCACGGTCTTCCACAGTATATACTATACCATTTACAATAAGTTTTGTACCAAATGCAAGCCTGCTGTCTGCTGCAACTGTATGATTTGCAGTGGCATGTGTCCCCGACGCTGTTATTCCATTAGTCTTTCCACAACAGATAATACATGGACAATATCCTGTAAGTATAAATCGCCCAAGATATGTTCCCTGTGAAGAATCAGCCGTCACCGCACCTGCTGTACTGTTCAAAGTATCAAGTATGGAAGAATGAGATGTTGTATCTTCCGTAACCTTTGGTATTACATTCAATTTATATTTTTTCTGACGTTCCTTTGCCTGTGCAGCAACTGACTGCGATTTCGTATTTGCTGAAACAAGAGCCATAAGAGCTGCCTTATCACGAATTTCCTGCTCTGTAAGGCCAGCATTTGTATCTGATGACGCATCACCTGCCGTTGCCTTTCCGGTCGATATATTACCAGTTTTACTACTGTCACCCTTCAAATCTGCAATTGTCTGATATGCCACTCTTTTATAATGAGGTTCTATAGATGATTCTTCATATAAAGCCGAAACCTCAACAAGTTTCCCAGACTTTTTCTCTGTAAACCGGCCTTCAGCAAGAGATACGATGCATGCTGCAACAACTGATATTGCAACTGCCACATAAATTCCATTTTTTATTTTTTTCCTGATAGTTTTTTTCATCGTGTCTCCTCTGAACTTTATAACCGATGAAATTATATATTTATTCATTTAAGCGGTCAAGTAAGTCTCATTTATTTAATCACAAAAGTACTAATATGTCAGGAAATTCTTATTTATTTTTCAATCAAATCCCTTTGTCTAACCACAGAGCGATGCAGAAAGGTAATTCTTTAATTCTTGAATATCCGTTATTTCAGATGTTTTTCTTCTTATTTCTGATGATCCCTTTATACCTTCAGTATACCACGCTATATGCTTCCTCATTTCTCTGACCGCAATATATTCACCTTTATGTTCTTCCATCATATCAATCTGTCTGAACATCATATCTAAAATTTCTTTTTTACCAGGTTTTTTATATTCACCACCATTAAGCATAGTCTTTATTTCGGAAAATATCCAAGGGTTTCCTTTAGCGGCTCTTGCAATCATAAATCCATCGCATCCTGTTTCTTCTTTCATCCTGATCAGATCATCAGCCGAACAAATGTCTCCATTACCGATTACTGGTATTGCAACAGATTCTTTTACGCGTTTTATTATATTCCAGTCCGCTTTTCCCAGATAATACTGTTCTCTCGTTCTTCCATGAACTGTAACTGCCGCGGCTCCGGCATTTTCAAGTATTCTTGCAAATTCAGGTGCATTTTTATTTTCTGAATCAAATCCTGCTCTTATCTTTACTGTAATCGGAATTGAAACGGCTGAAACCATTTCAGTGATAATTTTTGCTGCAAGTTCAGGATTCTTCATAAGTGCTGATCCTTCATGATTATTTACAATTTTTGGGACCGGACATCCCATATTTACATCTATAAAATCAAATCCGGCTTTTTGGTATTTCTCAGCTTCTGCTGCCATTACATCCGGTTCATGTCCGAACAGCTGAAGTCCTACTGGTTTTTCATCTATACATGTTGCAGTCAAAAGTCTTGTTTTCTGATTATCGAATTGAAGTCCCTTCGCACTTACCATTTCTGTTACTGTTATATCTGCTCCACACTCTCTGCATAAACGACGAAATGGCAGGTCTGTTACACCTGCCATTGGTCCAAGTATTAATTTTCCTTTAAAATCTATTTTATTCATTTTATAAACAACCTGCACGATTCTACTGTTTTTCGAAAATAATTCTAAGTCCCTGAAGTGTCAGCTCAGGATCATAAATATCAATCATCTGTGTAGAATCAGAGATCAGCTTTCCCAGTCCACCTGTTGCAATAACCTTGATATTTTTCAATCCTGACTCTTCTTTCATGCGTCTTATTATATATTCTGTCTGTCCTATATATCCAAAATATATACCGGCCTGCATACTTGAAACAGTATCTTTTCCAAGGACTGTATCACATTTTCTGATCTCTACTTCAGGAAGTTTTGCTGTTCCACGCCAGAGTGCATTTGCTGAAAGTCTGATGCCTGTCGCCGTTGCACCTGCTGCAAAAGTTCCATCCTCAAGAATCAAATCATGTGTTGTAGCCGTTCCAAAATCAATTACAATGGCAGGTCCGCCATAAATAGTATATGCTGCAACTGCATCCACCAGACGATCTGCACCAAGTTCCTTAGGGTTAGGAATTGCCAGCCTGATTCCAGACTTTATTCCAGGTTTCACTATAAAAGGATTTATATCAAAATACTTTATTATTCCACTTATGAGTGAATGATTAACGTCCGGGACAACAGATGATATTATGACATCTTTGATTTCCTTTTGCTCAACATGATTCAGCTGAAGCCACTCCCCAAGAAATACTCCATATTCATCTGATGTTCTGGATGTTTTTGTTATCATTCTAAACTGCTTTAACAGTTTCTCATGTTCGAAAAGTCCAACTGTAATATTTGTATTTCCTACATCAATTGCAAATAGCATATGATTTCTCCATATTTAAATGTCATTGTAAAAACGATACTTACGAAAAAAGCCTGTACCAGGTTTCAACCTGTTCAAAAAGAGACCTTCTCTCTGCCTTTACCTGCTCAAGCTTAAGTCCGCTCCCTATCTTATCATAATATATA
>CALMUC010000102.1 GCA_937872845.1 uncultured Lachnospiraceae bacterium
TATAAAAAGCAGACACAAAACAGTGATGGAAGATTTGATGGTTCACCTGAACTCTCATCTGAAAAAATAAGAGAGATATATTTATATATTTATCTAGCAGTAAATATATTTCTTGTGCTAGGAACATATGGTGTCTGCGGGGTTATTGGAAATGCAATAAGTGGTTTTTTCTTTGGTATATTTGGAGCAGCATTTTATGTTCTTCCGTTTTATTTTTTTATAGCAGCTGGATATATATTGATAAATGGCCCTAAACCTAAATTGGTGAAAATTATAACGTGGATATTTGTTGCGTTTATGGCATTTGGATTCATCATGCAGATGAATGCAGGAACAAAACAGACTATAGAAACGCTTTATAAAAACGGTTATGTATTAAAAAAAGGCGGAGGAGTTATTTTTGGAGGGATTCTTGTTTTGCTTGCAAAATATACAGGTGAAGCAGGCTCCATTCTTATAACTGTTTTACTTTTGATTGTTTCTGTAATTGAAGTCACAGGAATTTCATTTATAGATTTATTTAAGAAATTTTTCATGTTTGGATTTCGTGATAGAGAGATAAATGAAACTGAAGATTTTAAATACTCTGATTCAAAATATGATGATTTGAATGTAAATCATGATCAGAAAAGTGATGAAACAAAAAATGATTTTAACCGCAGAAAGAACTTTTTTAGAAATATCCAGATTATAGATAAAGATAATGATGGATTTGCTGATTCAGGAATACCTAAAAGTGATGGTGTGTTTATATCAGAAGAGGAACTGCATGAATTAAGACCGGAAAATGCATCAGTTGATGGTTTTATTGATAATGACAGTGAACTATCTTCATATGAAAATCCTGTAATAAATAACGGCAAAAAAAGTGAGCAAAATGAATATAATAACGGACGGCGAAAAAAACATAGATCAGATGATGTTATCGTAGTTCATGACGAAAATGGTGATAAACAGATTAATCTTGAGCCTTATAAAGATACCTATATTGATCCGTTAGGTGAAAGTAGTGAGTATGATGCAGATGCAGGAGTGGTGCATGCAGGAAATTTAATTGAAAACAAAATAAAATATGAAGAAAATAAAGACTCAAAAATTGTTTTGGGAAGTGCCAAGCATGATGATTATGAAGAAGATGGTGCAGACATTGAAAGTCTTGAAAATATATCAGAAAATGGTTGTACAGGTAGAGTGGCAGAACCTGATTTAAATGGAAAAGTTTCTAAAAAAGATAAAGAACTTGAAACAGAAATGATTGATAATTCAATAAAACAATGTGCGGACAAAACTGAGAAAATATACGAGTTTCCTTCTGTGAATCTTCTGAAAACTGATGGAAGGAAAAATACATTCAAAGATAGTGCACATGTGAGAGATACTGCACAAAAACTTAAAGCAACTCTTGAAAGCTTTGGCGTAAATGTGACAATTACAAATTGCAGTGTTGGACCAACAGTTACACGATATGAAATGCAGCCTGAACAAGGAGTTAAGGTCAGCCGAATCCTTAGTCTGCAGGATGATATTAAACTTAATCTGGCTGCAACAGATATCAGAATAGAAGCACCAATTCCAGGGAAAGCTGCAATTGGAATAGAAGTTCCAAATAAAGAAAATTCAATTGTTTATTTTCGGGATCTGATTGATAATGATGCATTTCACAGGTTTAAATCAAATCTTGCATTCGCTGTAGGAAAAGATATAAGCGGACAGATAATTATTTCTGATATTGCAAAGATGCCGCATTTACTTATTGCGGGTGCAACTGGGTCTGGAAAATCTGTATGTATTAATACAATAATAATGAGCATTCTTTATAAAGCATCTCCGAAAGATGTAAGAATGATAATGATAGACCCTAAAATGGTTGAATTAACAGCATATAACGGAATTCCGCATTTGCTTATACCTGTTGTCACAGATCCTAAAAAAGCTGCTGGAGCACTGAATTGGGTTGTTGATGAGATGTCGAAAAGGTTTCAGACATTTGCTAAATATAATGTTAGAAATATTGATGGATTCAACAAAAAAGTAGAAAAGGAATCTTTGATAAATACTACAGAGCAAAATGCAGATTCTGATGAAGAATTAAAGCATATGCCACAACTGCTTGTTATTGTTGACGAACTTGCTGATCTTATGATGGTTGCACATGGTGAGGTTGAGGACTCAATAGTAAGACTTTCACAGCTGGCCAGAGCAGCAGGAATTCATCTTGTGATTGCAACTCAGAGACCATCAGTTGATGTAATAACCGGGCTGATAAAAGCAAATGTTCCATCACGAATTGCTTTTTCAGTTGCGTCAGGTGTTGACTCAAGAACGATATTGGATATGAATGGAGCTGAAAAACTTCTTGGAAAAGGTGATATGCTTTTTTATCCTACAGGGTATACACAGCCTGTACGCGTTCAGGGAGCTTTTATTTCGGATGATGAAGTTGTATCAGTAGTTGATTTTATAAAGAATGATTATGGAAGTGTAACTTATGAAGAAGATGTGGCAAAAACAATAGAAACATCTGCTCAAAACACTTCAGGCGGGTCTGAAGACGAGGATGAAACTCATTATGACGAATATTTTGAAGATGCCGGAAGACTTGTTATAGAAAAAGATAAAGCGTCTATAGGATATCTTCAAAGGGTTTTCAGAATAGGATTCAACCGTGCTGCAAGAATTATGGATCAACTTACCGAGAGTGGAGTTGTAGGACCGGAAGAAGGTACAAAACCACGTAAGGTTCTTATGACAATAGATGAGTTTGAAACAATGATTAATGGAGAATGATAAGGAGTGATTGAGATGAAAACAGATATTGAGATTGCACAGGAAGCAGCAATGAAGGATATTCGTGAAATTGCAAAGAAAATTGGCGCAGAGGACGATGATATTGAACAATATGGCAAGTACATGGCAAAGGTTACGGACCAGTTTCTGGAAAGTATCAAAAATCGTCAAAACGGAAAATTAATATTAGTTACTGCTATAAATCCTACACCAGCAGGAGAAGGGAAAACTACAGTAACAATTGGACTTGCAGATGCACTTTGTGAAAATGGGAAAAAAGCAGTTGTTGCAATGCGTGAGCCATCACTCGGACCATGTTTTGGTATTAAAGGTGGAGCGGCAGGAGGAGGGTATGCACAAGCTGTACCTATGGAAAAATTAAATCTTCATTTTACAGGAGATTTTCATGCAATTACATCTGCCAATAATCTTCTCTGTGCGATGCTTGACAATACTCTTAAATTTGGAAATCCTCTTAAAATTGATCCTAAAAGAATTGTTATTAAAAGATGTATGGATATGAATGACAGAGCACTTCGAAATATAATAATAGGTATGGGGAAAAAATCAGATGGTGCAATAAGAGAAGATCATTTCATGATAACGGTTGCAACTGAAATTATGGCTATTTTTTGTCTTGCAGAAAATTTAGATGATTTAAAAGAACGTCTCGGACGCATTATAGTCGCCTATACATATGATAATGAACCAGTAACAGCCAGTGACTTAAAATGTGTAGGAGCAATGACTGTTCTTTTAAAGGATGCAATTCGCCCTAATATCATTCAAACGCTTGAAAATACACCTGTATTTGTGCATGGTGGACCATTTGCAAATATTGCTCATGGATGTAACTCAGTCAGAGCAACGAAAACAGCGCTTAAATGTGCAGACTATGTAATTACAGAAGCAGGATTTGGTGCTGATCTTGGCGCTGAAAAATTTATGGATATAAAATGCAGGATGGCAGGACTTTCACCAGATGCAGTTGTTCTTGTTGCAACTGTTCGTGCACTTAAATACAACGGCGGTGTGAACAAGGAAAATCTTTCTGATGAGAATATAGATGCTTTGAATAAGGGAATAGTAAATCTTGGCAAACATATTGAAAATTTGAAAAAATACGGAGTTCCGATTGTAGTAACTGCAAATCGTTTTATCG
>CALMUC010000103.1 GCA_937872845.1 uncultured Lachnospiraceae bacterium
AGCTGGTATCGGTAATATTCATGGAAAATACCCGGCTAACTGGGAATGATTAAGCTTTGAGACTCTGGATGCTGTTCAGCAGCTGACAGGAAAAATGCCATTAGTTCTTCACGGTGGTACAGGAATTCCGGACGATATGATTAAGAAAGCAATCAGTCTCGGAGTTGCTAAGATTAATGTTAATACAGAGTGCCAGCTGTCATTTGCTGATGCTACACGTAAATATATTGAAGCAGGAAAAGATCTGGAAGGAAAAGGATACGATCCTCGTAAACTCCTGAAACCAGGTGCTGAAGCTATCCAGGCAACAGTTAAAGAGAAGATGGAATTATTTGGTTCAGTAGGAAAAGCTGAATAATTAAAAATTTTCACTTGCCTTTTTTGACTGGTTGAGTTATACTAACTGGCATAGGAAGAACAAAGGCGTTCCAACGGAAGTTGGAGTGCCTTTTTTCATATCATGGTATGCACAGAAAGTACATACAACAGATTTTATGTATACCATAGTGTGAAACTTATACTATAAATAACAATGAGAAAGGAAACGAGGAGACATGAGTGAAGCAATTAACGTAGCCAAGATATTTGGCGAAGACGTATTCAATGATACTGTAATGCAGGAACGTCTTCCAAAGAAAGTCTATAAGGATCTGAAGAAAACAATTGAAGAAGGTAAGGAATTAGACCTTGCTACAGCAGATGTAATTGCACATGAGATGAAAGAATGGGCAATTGAGAAAGGGGCTACACATTATACTCACTGGTTTCAGCCTCTGACAGGTGTAACTGCTGAAAAGCATGATTCATTTATTTCAGCACCACTTCCAAATGGAAAAGTACTGATGAGCTTTTCAGGAAAAGAACTGATCAAAGGTGAGCCGGATGCATCTTCATTCCCATCAGGCGGACTTCGTGCAACATTCGAAGCAAGAGGATATACAGCATGGGATTGTACATCACCAGCATTCGTAAGACATGATGCAGCAGGCGCAACACTTTGTATCCCGACAGCATTCTGTTCATACAAAGGAGAGGCACTTGATCAGAAAACTCCACTTCTTCGTTCTATGCAGGCAATCAATGAGCAGTCGCTGAGACTGTTAAGATTGTTTGGAAATACAACATCTAAGAAAGTAACTCCTTCTGTAGGACCAGAGCAGGAATATTTCCTTGTAGATGCAGATAAATTCTTACAGAGAAAAGACTTGATCTATACAGGACGTACACTGTTCGGAGCAATGCCTCCAAAAGGACAGGAATTAGATGACCACTACTTCGGAACCATCCGCCAGAGAATCGCAGGATTCATGAAAGATGTTAACGAAGAACTCTGGAAAGTTGGTGTAACATCTAAGACACAGCACAACGAAGTTGCACCTGCTCAGCATGAACTTGCACCAATCTATGCAGAGTGTAACGTAGCACTGGATCATAACCATATCGTAATGCAGACTCTGAAGAGAGTTGCATGCCAGCATGGTATGAAGTGCTTACTTCATGAGAAACCATTTGCAGGAGTCAATGGTTCTGGTAAACATGATAACTGGTCTCTTACAACAGACGACGGAAAGAATCTGTTAGAGCCAGGAAAAACTCCTCATGAAAATATTCAGTTCTTACTGGTACTTACATGTATCCTGAAAGCTGTAGATACACATGCAGATCTTCTTCGTGAATCTGCTGCAGACCCGGGAAATGATCACAGACTTGGAGCCAATGAGGCACCACCGGCAATCATTTCTGTATTCCTTGGAGAACAGTTAGGGGATGTGCTGGAACAGCTGATCAGTACAGGAGAAGCTACACACAGTCTGAAAGGTGGAAAACTTCAGACAGGAGTTGACACACTTCCGGATCTTGCAAAAGATGCAACAGACCGTAACAGAACATCACCATTTGCATTCACAGGTAACAAATTCGAATTCCGTATGGTAGGTTCCCGTGATTCAATCGCAGGACCAAACGTAGTACTGAATACAATCGTTGCAGAAGCATTCTCAGAGGCTTGTGATGTCCTTGAAAAAGCAGATAACTTTGATGAAGCAGTTCATGACCTGATCAAGAAATATGCGACAGAGCATCAGAGAGTGGTATTCGACGGTAATGGATACTCAGATGCATGGGTAGAGGAAGCTGAAAGACGTGGACTTCCAAATATCAGATCTATGGTAGAAGCAATACCTGCCCTGACTACAGACAAGGCTATCAATATGTTTGAAAAATTCAAAGTATTTACAAAAGCTGAGCTGGAATCCCGTGCAGAGATCAAATTTGAAAGCTATGCAAAGGCAATCAATATTGAAGCACGTACTATGATCGATATGGCAAGCAAACAGATTATTCCTGCAATTATTAAATATACGAAAGAACTTGCAGATACAGTAGTTGCAGTAAAAGAAGCCGGCGCAGATGCATCTGTTCAGGCAGAACTTCTGACAGAAGTATCCGGATTATTAGCAGAGTCTAAGAAAGCGTTGGAAGCACTGAAGGTTGTAACAGATCAGGCAGCAGCTATGGAAGAGGGAGAAGATCAGGCAAGATTCTATCACTCCGATGTAGTACCTGCTATGGAAGCACTCCGTGCACCGGTTGATAAACTGGAAATGATTGTTGATAAAGAAGCATGGCCGATGCCTTCTTACGGAGATCTGATATTTGAAGTATAAACAAAAAAGAGCAGGTCATTCGTTAGACGAAGAAATTATTTTAGAAATACATTAGAAAAATTTAAGAACCCTGGACTTGGAATGGACACATGATTGTGCTATTCTAAGTTCAGGGTTTTTTATACCAAAGTATGTAAAATCCTGTAAGGAGGGCAATCATGACAAAACGGGAATTTTTAGATAAATTAAAAAAAGCGCTTGCGAATGACCTTTCGGGAAATGTAATTCGGATAATGTGGATTATTATAATGATTTATATTACAGAAGAAGTGCGAAAAGGCAGAAAAGAGTCAGAAGTAATAGAAGAGCTTGGCGATCCATGGGCAATTGCGAAGAATATCATTACCTCGGAAGAAATCAAGGGAAATACGGGGGAAACATATGACAGCTATGAGCCGGAAAGACAGAGAAGCCGGACGTATGAACAGGGCTATGACGAGGAATCAGGACACAGAGGAGTGCATGTCTTCGGACTTGATACATGGTGGAAGAAACTGGTGCTTCTTCTTGGAATCATTGGTGTTATCGTATTAGTTGTGGCTGTAATTGGAGGAATCATCAGCATTCTGGCACCGATATTTGTTCCGCTGTTGATCCTGTGTCTGATCTTAAAGCTGGTGAAGGGTTCCAGAAGGTGAGAGAGCGGAAAGACTCGTTGATTTTTTGAAAATTTGATATATGCAAAAATAAAAGACCGATGGGGGAGCCATCGGTCTTTTGAGGGGAGTATAAATAATTAATAAGGGGTTGTAGAAAGTATTCTTTCTACAACAACAGTATAATATAGTAAAATGTAAAAATCAAGAAAAATATTAAAAAATTCTTAATATATCGCCGGATGTATAATCAATGAATGACAGGACATACTAATCTCGTAGCAAAAAAGATTAGGAGGAATTCAAAATGGCTAAAAATTACAACTCATCAGAAAACTGTCATAACGCATCAGACAAGAACACATCAAACAAAAATGCATCCAGAAACACATCAAATAAGAATTCATATGGAAAAAATGCATACGATAAGAATGCATCGAACAAAAACGCATATGATAAAGATGCGAAAGACAAGAATTCTTATAATTACGGAAATGAAAACAGTCAGTATTAGGAAAAAGCTTTCCGGACAGGACGTGCAAACGCACGTCCTGTTTTGGGGTTTACATACGATATAGCAAAACATATTGACAAAAACTATTACTTGTCAGTAAGATAAAGAAGTA
Organism: uncultured Lachnospiraceae bacterium; assembly: GCA_937872845.1. Taxonomy (GTDB): domain Bacteria; phylum Bacillota; class Clostridia; order Lachnospirales; family Lachnospiraceae; genus Eubacterium_Q. The sequence goes on from CALMUC010000103.1 coordinate 3,889, forward strand.
GAAATTAATATTTATTATATGGAGAAATAGATGAAAAAAATGGAATTGATCGCTCCCTGTCATTTTGGATTGGAAGCAGTATTAAAAAGAGAGATACTGGATCTGGGATATGATATCTCAGAAGTAGAAGATGGAAGAGTTGGATTTTGGGGAGATGCGGAAGCAATCTGCCGTGCTAATATATTCCTGAGAACTGCAGAAAGGGTGCTCTTAAAAGTAGGAAGCTTTAAGGCTACCAGTTATGAAGAATTATTTGAGAATACAAAGGCACTCGACTGGGAAAATTATATACCGGAAAATGGAAAATTCTGGATTGCGAAAGCAGCATCTGTAAAAAGTAAATTATTCAGTCCATCGGATATCCAGTCAGTAATGAAAAAGGCAATGGTAAGAAGACTTCAACAGAAATATCATGTAGAGTGGTTTGAAGAAGACGGTGCAGCTTATCCGGTAAGAGTTTTTCTGAAAAAAGATGTGGTAACGGTCGGTATCGATACATCGGGAGTATCACTGCATAAGAGAGGGTATCGTGAAGTTGCGGGAAAAGCTCCGATCACAGAGACACTTGCAGCGGCACTGATCATGCTGACGCCATGGCACAAAGACAGGATTCTTGTAGATCCGTTTTGCGGAAGTGGAACATTTCCTATAGAAGCAGCGATGATCGCAGCAAATATCGCACCCGGAATGAACCGGTCATTTACAGCGGAAGAATGGACGAATCTGATTCCAAAGAAGCTTTGGTATGATACGGTGAATGAGGCAAATGAACTGATCGATGATGACATAGAAGTTGACATTCAAGGGTATGATGCAGATGGTTCTGTAATTAAGATTGCAAGACGCAATGCAAGAGAAGCAGGAGTAGATCATCTGATATATTTTCAGGAAAGAGATGTAAAAGATTTGAGCCACCCGAAGAAATATGGATTTATTATTACGAACCCGCCATATGGGGAGAGGCTGGAAGATAAGAAAGACCTGCCGGCATTATATAAAACATTTGGCGAGAGTTTTAAAAATCTGGATTCGTGGTCAGCATACATGATTACTTCTTATGAGGATGCAGAACGCTATTTCGGACGAAAAGCAGATCGTAACCGGAAAATTTACAATGGAATGTTGAAGACATATTTTTACCAGTTCCTGGGACCAAAACCACCTAAGGCAAAGCGTCCGGGAGAAAAACAGGAGAAAAGATAAGATGGAAAAAATTATATTTGCGACGGGAAATGAACATAAAATGATAGAGATCCGTGCAATCCTGAGTGATCTGGGAGCAGAGATCCTGTCACAGAAAGAAGCGGGGATTAAGGCTGATGTAGTAGAAGACGGGGCAACTTTTGAAGAAAATGCCATGATCAAAGCTACAGAGATTGCAAAGATTGCAAATCAGATGCCAGAATATAAGAATGCAGTGGTTCTGGCAGATGACTCCGGACTTGAAATTGATTATCTGAACAAGGAACCGGGGATTTATTCTGCACGTTATATGGGAGAAGATACTTCCTATGACATTAAGAATCAGACATTGCTGGATCGTCTTGAGGGAGTCCCTGATGAAAAACGTACGGCAAGATTTGTATGTGCGATTGCAGCGGCCATGCCGGATGGTTCCTGTGAAGTGGTAAGAGGTACTATGGAGGGAATTATTGGCCATGAGATCGCGGGAGAAAACGGATTTGGGTATGATCCGATATTCTTCCTTCCGGAGTATGGCTGTACAAGCGCAGAACTTTCACCGGAAAAGAAAAATGAACTGAGCCACAGAGGCGAGGGACTAAGAAAGATTCGTAAGATTCTGGAGCATAAATAAAAGTTAGGGTGAAGATATAGATATGAAAATATTGATCATAAGTGACACACATGGCTCTCATAAGAATTTTGACCGTGTAATAGAGAAAGAACGGCCCTTAGATATGCTGATCCATCTTGGAGATGTAGAGGGGGATGAGGATTATATTCCGGCTGTTGCAGATTGTCCGGTACATATGGTGCGTGGAAATAATGACTTTTTTTCAGATCTGCCTGGAGAAGAAGAATTCATGGTAGAGGGATATCATATATTTACAACGCACGGACACGGGTATTATGTATCTAT
>CALMUC010000104.1 GCA_937872845.1 uncultured Lachnospiraceae bacterium
AACACTCTTTCCCTACACGACGCTCTTCCGATCTCTGGATATGCATCGTCACGATCTGGCTGGACTCCATCCCAAGGAAATCCGCCAGCATCCGGTCGCTGATATCCGATGCGGTAATTGCAAGGAAGCTCATGGCCCCATACATGCTACCCATTCGGAATACCCTGCCGTTCTTAAAATGCAGTCCGGACGGGGCGATGAAGTCCTTGACCGACAGCCCGGAAGGCACCAGCCATTTCCAGTCAAAGCAGAACTTCTCCGGATCTCCCATGTGAAACTGCTGATGCATCAGTTCAAGGCGTTCCCTTCCGTTTAAAGTTACCGCCTGTACGCCAAGCCTTTTGAAGTTATTCAGCAGATCCATTTCAATGTGCATGAGCCTCGGCTTTGCTGTTTTCATGGAATCCGCATGGATCCCGAAGGTCAGGTATTTGGTCTTGGTCAGGCCGTTATTCCCGGCTTCCATCTGACGTTTCAGCATTCCGGTGTATTCATCCCGCACCTCATTGAAATCATCTTTCCTGTGCATAATGGCGATACTCTTTTCAAAGTCCTCTGCATCCGTTGCCATGTTCATGAAACTCAGCTGGAAATGCACGGAACTGTCAAAAAAGTTCAGGAAGCTGCACCATTCCTCAAAGATCTCTGTCTGGTCTTCCTGCTGTGCCAGCTGGTAATTGATATCCTGAAAATGGATGGTCTTTGTATAATAATCCGCGCCGACCCTGCAGATGCCGTCCTGAAACATACGGTCAAACGGAATACTCTGCTGTGTGGTCCTCGGTACACCGTCATCTTTCTGCGCGTTCTTTATAATTTCCCTTACTTTTTTCTGGTTCTCTCCGGACAGATGCTCCGGCAGGACGATCTCCCTCTTTTCTTTCCGGAACAGCTTCTTTATAAAGTTGAACACTGTTTTCTACCTCCTGTATTTGCCTTTCTGCGGCAGCCTGACGGATCAGTGCTGCATAATAGTTATCCGTCTGATAAATACGGATCTTCGGCCGGATGAAACTGGCCTGTATGAAGTGACCAAGGTACACTTCAAGCGGCTGTCCGTTCTTTTCATACATTGCAAAAAAGAACATCGGCATCATGATCACCATCATGCCCATTGCCGCCATACTGGTGCTGCCGATCTTTTTCAAGAGAAAGAAAGACGGCACTCCCACAAGTGCTGCCAGTGAAAAACAGATCAGCTGCCTTTTGGTCAGGTTAAACATGATCTTGCTTTTGACTTTTGTAAGATCACGGGGAACTGCTATATAACTTGCCATTTCTGTGGCTCCTTTCCTTAATGTGCATGCAGGATGCTCTTTGCTACGGATCCTGTCTTAAACAGCGTAAATACCAGCAGGACGGTGTAACCCACAACGCCCCATAGGGAACCTACGATGTCATCCGAAAATGTGACGGATGTGATCAGTACCGCATAGATCCCGACACACACCATGATGAGAAATCCCTGAAATCCCAGTGCAAACAGTGACCTCAGATAGTTCTGCCCGACCATGCTCTGTTCTTTATTTCCAAAGGTTGCAAACGGGATCGGTGCCATGCTGACCATCAGATAGATCTCAATCATTCTTCCGTAAACCACTACAAAAATACAAAGCGATAAAATCCGCATCAGAAACTGCACTATGAAGGTCTGCAGAAAGACCATCAGTACCGAACCGGCATCCATTGCTTCAAGAGTTGACTGCATCCCGGCAAGTGCCGAGGCATCCACTGCCGTACTTCCGGATATAATGCCGCCGCTCTGCAGTACCACATGCTGCGCCACATCAAAGACTGCCATGGTAATGTTGAACGTATTTGTGATCAGTTCCACTGCCACAAAGGTCTTAAATACCCATTTAAAAAAGATCCATGTCTCAAAATTTGCGAGGTTGTTGTGGCTGATGACCAGCTGGATCAGCTCATAACAGGCGATAAATGTCAGGATGATTCCGGCAATCGGCATGATGACATTCTCCGAGAGTGTCCGGATCATGGAAAACACGCCCGGCTGGAAATCCGCCGGCGTCTGACCTACCTGTGTGGCAACTTCCCCGACCTTGTCATTTACCATGTCAAAGGTATGGGACATGGTATCCATAATGACCGGAATCAGCAGGGATTTCAGCCATTCCCCAAATTGGTTGAATATTTCTTCCAATGCCTCTCTCCTTTCCGGGAGCCGCAGGACCGGCTCCGTTTTTTCTTTTGCTTCATTGGTTCTCCCTGTTCCTGTCAGGTGACTTTTTCATTTGATCCTTCTGCAGGCCCCCGGCCTGCCTTTCTTTAGAAAAGTCCGGAAAGGAGCGGTACAAGGGTTGTGCCGATCAGGGCTCCTCCGCCGCCTGCCATAAGTTGCTTCATTCCCTGTGACTTT
>CALMUC010000105.1 GCA_937872845.1 uncultured Lachnospiraceae bacterium
ATCAAAATTACATTTTCGTGGTTTGATGCTTTTTTGATGCTATTGGTATTTTTAAGCTTACAATATAATAGCTGATGACTTTTTTATTCTATAGAAATTTCAAATGCTGACGGTATGCTAAAATAACATCCTTTATTGCAGTGTATGGTAACATGCTAAAATCAATCTGTCAATCAATTCATAACTCAAATTTTGCGCCGCTGTAAACAAAGAATACAAAGCGGAAACAGATTCGTTTTATTTTTTCAGTATATTAAACTATATGTTTTTGCTGATTTTTATATATTCTCGCAGATATTTGAATGGGAAAGGTACAACGGTATATTGACCGTTGCGTACAAATTCAACGGAGAGAAGTGGTAGCAGGTCCTTGAATTCCATTTTCTTTTCTGATATTATTTTACGAATAATACAAGCTCTGCTGACACCGGATCTTCTAAGCGATTTTTCTCCTGCATAATAGTACACTTCTTCGCCCTCTTCAAGAACAAAATCCTTTTTAAAACAGCATATATTTACGATATTACTCATAAGGTATTCGTCATTTTTTAGACTTTGGATTCTCGGATGCATCCACACACCATATTTATCGCGCATATACTGATTTAGATCAATAGCATACTTTTTTTGCATATTCATAAATCTGCGAATTTCATACTTTGTAAGAACAGGTTGCTGCTCTCTTATAATTGCTATAAGATTGTTTGTTTCATCAGCGTACTGTGGATATTCTGATGAAAATGCATTAATCATATTAATTAGATTTTCTTTTCGTACTGCTGTGTTTGGGTTGGTTTCTTTAAGTGCCATGTTGAGTTTGTAAATGTCAGGAATGGTAAATTCGCAGGTCCTCACAATTGCGTGTATATTATTAATATCAGAAAACACAAGACCTTCAACACTGTTACATACCCTGCTGTTTTCTTTGTTGTATTCTGAATACATAAGCATTATTCGTTCTTTATCAGTACTTTCTGTGGGTTCAATATCATTAAAGGTTTCAAAATTCAAATCACCTGTTGGTGTTACTGTCATCATATTGTATTCAAAGTGAGAATCAGGGTATGTATATCCTTCTATCTTTTCTCTTGTTACAAACGACCAGGTTTTGTCTGTCTTTAGTTGTGTCCAATCATAAATAGAGAGTTTACGACTATAAATATCCCCTTTAATTATTAATTCCTGGACTACCTTTTTTACCATGTTTTTTAATTTTTCCTCGCTATGGTTTTCAACTATAATATGTTGAACAATCAGACCGTTGTTATCATCTTTGTGTGGGTCCGGTAACTTATTATTTTCATAGTATTCCTCACCATAGATAATACGGATATTGTAACCGCTTTCTGAGGTTGTATCTATCAGAGGGTGTATATTGTAATCACTTTCAAGAATGCGAACAATGCTGTCAAGCATTGATTCGGACTGTTTGTCCTTGCAGTAGTCGGATATGGTAACGTCTTTTTCACTAAGCATTTTTCCGAATTCTTCTACGCTAATTTCAGTCTTTTTGCTTTTTTTAATTTCCGTTTTATCAGCAGCATCGTATGAGTCATATTCAAGTGTTAAGTAATCAGACAGTTTTAGCTTTACATCTTCAAGAAACTTATTCATTATACCCAGTTTGCTTCTGGAAAATTTTTCTGGGTTTTCATAACATAAAAATTCTACCGTATTGTGGGAATTTTTATATGAACCCGGCGCAAAGGTGTCCTTCAGGTCAACTTTGTCACTTTTCAGTTTTTTTCTGAAAGCTCCTGTTTCGGCGTCTATTATGTAGAAACTGCCCTGTTTTGAATAACTGTTTTTCCTGAATGTCTTGACATCAAGGGTTAAGTACATTCCCGGCTTAAGTGAAATCTGGAGGAATCGGAACATATATATTTCTTTAGTTGATTTGTCTCTTATCGGGGATGTGCTGTCGCCATAGTATAACTTACCTGTAAGATTATTATAGGAGAACAACTCGCCTTTAGGAGTTTTCATAGAATTTATAAGCAGTTGCGCAAGAAGTCTGTCATTGTAATAGAAAACCCTGTTTCTTTCAGCCTTATCCAGCACATTGATTTTTTCTACGGCAACATTTGGATACTGCTCTTTTATCTTTCTGCTAAAATTGAGATTATATTCTTTGCCTTTTTGAAAAAGAACAAGTGCTTCTTTTCCAAAAGAATGTTGTACTGCAAGTGCTTTGTATTCAGCGGTAGGAATATCAAGGATATTTGTATTGTATAAACCTGTTGTGCCTTTGACAAAGTAAATGTCAAAATCCCTTTCTATATTTTCATAGTTGTATTCTGCTCGAAACTTGTTGGTAAGTATCATAAAAAATCTTCACTCCTTATCATATTAATATTTGTGGTTATAGGTTTTCCGTCTTGGTCAATCAATCCCGGAATCTCTACAATTTTTCCGTCACAGCTTATAGTAGGTTTCGTATTGTTGTTTCCTACAAGGTTGATTATATATGCCCTTTTGCCCTTAATAGTATCAAGCTTTTGCCGTATTCTTTCAGTAGTGCTTTCTCTGTCCTGCAGGTAAGTAGGCTTCCAGTTTTTGAAGTCAACATAAATACCGTCATTAAGTTCAAAATCAAAGAACTCAAATCTATCAGGGTCATTAATTGGCTTTAATTTCATTCCCCGTTCTCTGCTTAGTATAAACTCGCCGCAGACTTCTCCTAATGCACCTTTATAGATGTTGTGGAAAAGCACAGGGCTCATCATATACATATTTTTTTCAAAAGTTGTTGCATAACCTAATTTAATGAAGTGTTCTCTCATACCGCTATATTTCATCGCGTATGGAAGATAAGAGTTTTTCTCTCCTGCCTCATAAATAATAGTTTCGTTTGTTATACCCTTCATTTTTGCTCTGCCACTGTTTTGAAAGTCAATTTTACTTGTACCAAAATCAATAATTACATCATCAAAATCATAGTACTGAGAGTAAAGGTATTTGTTGATTTTTTTACCGGCAGTAATATAAAGCATTTTCAAATTATAGTCAGCATTATATTGGCTTTGATTTGCAGTAGGAAAAGTCAACACCAGCTCTCTTAATTCATGCCATATTTGCATACTCCTTTCGTTCCATTTTCTGTAAAGCAAGCCTTTAATAGTCCACATTCCGGTTGAAGATATTTTTTCTGCAGTATTAAGGATGCGCTGCCGTTCATCCGAATAATCACTTCCAAGAGTTTCTCTCAAAACAGCAATAGCCTCCAGCTCAGGCGACATTATTCTTTTCCGTAGTTCACCGCTATATATCTTTTCAAGCAGCTTGTCCTCAATGTAAATATTAATGTTTCTGTTTTTCACAAATGTGCGGCACATTCTGCCTACTGCCTGAATGACTTCTCTTGTTGCCTGCATACGGATACTTTTAATTTTATATAGTTCATTATTTTCATAGGTATGCCCTGTAGAGTAGGAATTAAAGGCTGTTCTAATAAGACTATTAAGTTGTGAACGCTTGATTTCTCCGTTTTCATACAGACTTTCTATTTGTACCAACATACTTATCAGCTGGTTAACTGTAATTTTTTCATCTGTATAAATATTGGTAGTAAGATTTGTAATATTTCCAAGATACAGAGCATCAATATCCTTTGTAAAGTGGCGTTTATCCTTTGGATTTTTACATTCGGCAAGTTCAATATAGTTTGTTTTGTCTGTAACTGCATATTGCAGATTTTGCCCTGCGCCGATTGTACTGTAAGAAGAAATTATAAGAATTTTTTCTCCTTGCTCCAATTTATTAATCAGAACTTTTTTATCCTCTTCAAAATTTTTGCTTTTAAGCACAAACAGTGTATCTGTTGCGTTATAGTTTAGTCCGCAAAATAAAATTGCCTTTTCCATTAATCCTAAAAGCAGATTATAGTTCATAGATGCTTTGTTTTCCTCAGGAAGAGCCATTCCAAGGTAAAGCATGGATTTTAGTGTTGTATTTTTAAGGAAGGATACCATAGCATACAGAATATTGCAGTACCTGATTCGGTAATATATTTCTTCGCACTCATTGTCAATAATATTACCGCATACCATTGCAAAATCATTGTTTCCAAATAATTCTCTGCAAATATCTTCACTTCTGCTTTCACTGTACTCAGTACTGATAACTTCGGTGCTAAGACTAATTCCTTTGTCCTTGTATGGTTCATAAAGCCTGAACATCTGTTTTTTAACTCTGTCTTTCATATCTTCAGGTGTAGAATGAAAGTCGTTCTCCAGATAGTTTCTGAGATAATCAAGATTGTAGTTGCCGACAACAGTAGGTATTTCAGCGGTAGCTGAAAGTCCGATGACAGCATTGTGCTTTGAAATATATCCTATAATTTTTTCAGGTGTATCATATAGTTTTATAAAACGGAGATTTGTAAAGTCAAAGTGTGAGTCGCTATCTTCAAATTCAAAGATTTCAATTCCTTTTTGGTAGAAAGAATCGTCTGGAATATTGTGTTTTTCTTTCTGACTTATTTTCTGCTCACATAATTCACCAAGCAGGAGTTTGCTTTGGTTACTGCTAAGCTCAAGCTTTTTCATAATAGTAGATATAGCATTTTCAATAGTCATAGCATCAGCAATAAACGGTCTTTCCTTGTTGATGATGTTCATATATTCATTAGCCCAGTGAAAAAGAAATCTTCTGAAGTGAAGTAAAAATCTGTTAATATCTCTTAAAAAGCTATAAATTACAATATCGTCTTTTTTGCGGTTTTCAAAGAATGTTTTTTTATCCTCAAAGAAAACCTTAACAATGTTTTCCTCCTTATCCTTTGTTGCACGAATATACTTTGCATTTCCATTTAGTATAGAGTGGTAGGTAGCATCCTTGAACAGGAAATTTTGTTTTCTGTCAATATGATTTTCGTTTACCTTTATACTCAGATTAGTGTGATATTTATTGGCAATTTCATCCGCCTCTTTTTTCAACTTTGCAAAGGTAATTATTTTACCTTTACTATAGTCAATTGAGTCAATAGCCTTTTTAAGATTGTTTGAAAAATAATCCGTGTTAAAAGTTCTTAATATCTGCCTGAAAACAGAAATATAATCTTCTCGAACTGAAACAGCTCTTTCAATCAGCTCATTTTCAATAGTGGATTTTGTCGCATCAAATTCATCAACAATAATGATTGAATCGGTAAATAAAGGAGATTTTATAAATTCATAACTAGGTTCTACTATAACAGAATTTCGCTTCATAAATTTGCTGATACTCATAAGAATAATCTTTCTTTCATCAGTAAATACTGCAGGATAAAGTGCACCTATCCACTTGTAATTTGCATCATTCTTTATTGCTTTTAGCTTGTCTTTTTTATTTGAAAACCTCTTTTTCAGTGTATCGGAAACAAAGTGTCTGAAATTTCTTTCTGCCCTGTTAACATTATCAACTAACATCTGTTGATATTGAGTATCGTTTATATTGCTGTTTTTTATTTTTGTGTAATTTCTTATTGCTTTTTCAAGTTCATAATATTCAGCGGATATAAATTCTTCAGGAATATCAAGAACAGGGATTTTATCTACAACTTCATCAAAATTTGAACGTATTCGCAGTACCTCTTTATTGTATAATTTTTCATCATTATATGCTCTTTTTAAATCTTCTTCCGGAAGATTTTTGTTGAGGGTTGTAAGGTATATTATTTTTCTTGTGTTATTAGGATTTGCGGCGTATTCTCGCATACAATTTGTGATTGTGTAAGTTTTTCCGTATCCTGTGGGAAGTTCACAAAGAAAAAGGCCGTTTACATTGTCGTTTAAAACTGAGTCTATGTATTGTTTCGTAGTTATCACCTCGTTAAGATTTGTCACTATATAGTATAACATAATAAAAAGGATAAATAAGGGCATATAGTACCCCCTATTTATCCTTGACATAAATCTATATTCTTTTTTAAAAGTTCGAGCATTTTTGATTTCACATTATCGGGCTGTAAAATCTCTACATTACCAAGACCAATTATCCATCCTAAAAATATATTAGACGGAACAGCATAAAAGGAAACCTGTAAATATTCTGTTTGCTCGTCATCACAAATTTCAATGTTTGTACCAAATTGGTCAAGAAATGCACCTACCAAGTATTCGGGGATTTTTACAGTAATACATTCTTCTTTCCCGGAAAACATGCCGATTCTTCGGGATACATATGTATCCGGATTGAATTCTGAAAACTGTTCCTTTCCTCTTATTTCAAATTCCAACTGTTCAATATGGTAGAGTTTGTCAACTCTGTAAACTCTTTCTTTAAGAATACCATCAGTTTCCTTGGTGTCATATCCATAAAGATAATATCTACCGTCTGCCCAAATAAGTGTAAACGGATTTAATGAATATGATTTTCCATTTCTGTTTTTCAGGACCTTATCCTTAGTCCAATGACGGTATTCAAAGGAAATCTGCTTTTTATTATTTATTGCGTGCACAATATTATTTATGTTGATTAGTATTCTCTTGTTTTCACTTTTTGCAATATTGATACCTAAAATACTCCTGTCTAATGCTTCTGCATCATATATGCTGACGGTGCTTCTCAACTTCTTTGATATACTCTCCGCAATGCCGTTTGGAATAATATTAGAGGCATAAATAGAGTCTAACAATAATTTTATTTCGGCGTTTTGTAAAAGACGGTCTCCGATAAAGTAGGTAGCATTTCTACCTCTGCCTGAAATTATTTCTACGCCAAAATCTTCACGCAGTAATTTAATATCTCTTTTTACAGAGTCATGTTCACATTCAAATCCTTTGTCGTAGAGCTTTTGTAAAATCTCCTCCATAGATAATTGATGATCTTCATCAGTGTATTTTTCCAGTATTCTGTATAGCATTAATATTCTGCTCTTATTTCTGCTCAAAGTATCCTCCATAATATTTTGGTAAGTATATTCTTTATGTTTAGTATATCACCTGAAAATAGTGTGTTCAAGGAAAAAATAACTTTTACAAAAGAAAGTGAGTTTTTTCTTATGGATAAAGTACATAGATCTGAATTTTCTTTTTTATATAAAAATAGTATTGCTATTATTCCAGAATTAGAATATAATAAAAACAGTAATATTCGAGGTGATAGAATGCTTGCTTATATGACTGCTGGTGAAGCCGCAGAAAAATGGAGTATATCCCATAGGAGAGTTATAACTTTGTGTCAGGAAAACAGAATTCCCGATGTAGCTATGCTCGGAAATATGTGGATAATACCAAAGGACGCTGTAAAGCCTGTTGACGGAAGAACAATAAGATATGACAAGAAAAATCCTGCAAAACCCTTTGTGAAATGGGCAGGCGGTAAAGGACAGCTGTTGCCTACAATCAGAAAATTCTATCCTGCCGGAATGGGAACAACCATACGCAAATATTGTGAGCCTATGGTCGGAGCAGGAGCTGTGCTGTTCGATATTCTCAATACATATGAAATGGACGAGGTCTATATATGCGACACGAATGCCGAGCTTATGAACGCTTACAGAACAGTAAAAGAAAATGTAACTCAGTTAATAGAATTGCTGATGAAGTATGAAAATGAGCACCTTAAAAGAGATGATGAGGGCAGAAAAGAATACTATTATCAGCAGAGAGAGCGGTTCAACGCAGAAATTCAGAAACCGGATGAAAACAATTCGTTGTTGAGGGCAGCATTGTTTATCTACCTGAACAAGACCTGTTTCAACGGTTTGTATAGAGTCAACAGAAAAGGCTTGTATAATGTGCCGATGGGAGCTTATAAAAATCCGAAAATCTGCGATATTGATAACCTCAAAAAAACTTCAGAGCTTTTGCAATGCGTTACTATTCTGACAGCCGATTATACTTGCATTGAAAATGTAGTTGATGAAAACACTTTAGTATATTTCGATCCGCCATACAGACCGCTGACAAAGACGTCTGAATTTACGTCATACAATGTTGATGACTTTAATGATGAAGATCAGATTAAATTAGCCGAATTTATTAAATCACTTAAAACAGCGAAGGTAATGGCAAGTAATTCAGATCCGAAGAATGTAGATGAAAATGACGAATTCTTTGATGGCCTGTATGCCGGGCTTAACATAAATCGAGTGTCGGCAAACAGAGCTATTAACAGCAAAGGTAAAGGCAGAGGAAAAATAAAAGAGCTTTTGATTACAAATTATTAAAAAAAAGGGGGAAAATGATGCCATATGGTGAATATGCAGAATGTCCAAACTGTGGTAAAATTGCTCACGGAGAAGAAGAGATAGAAGAGCTTTTTGGTTACAGAAATATGGGCGATGAAAAAATCATTCCCCAGTCTTGGTGCAAAGAATGTAGGAGTGATAGTTAAATCCCTAACAAAAGTGCTGATGGTGCAGAAAAGTTTTTTCTGCACTATCAGATTAATACTTAATACCCTATATATGATTATTTGAACTGCGCAATATGTGCAGTTTGTTCCTTTGGAAAGAAGGTCAATAACTATGAAGTTAAAAGAAGCACAGGCAAAAATTAAAACCATTTGCAATATCCCTTTTGCGGATATTTTTGAAGAGTTAGATTTTCCTATGATTATCAAGAACAAAGGCAAAACCGGTCAATTACTGGAAATGGCTTTAGGAAAGAAACTTGATAATGCAAACATCGACTTTGAGGACGGAGAACTAAAGAGCAATAAATGTGATGCAACAGGTAGACCTCTTGAGACAGTTTTTATTACGCAAATTGCAAGTATTATTGACGAACTAATTGTTGAAAAACCGTTTGAAGAAACACACTTATACGAGAAAATCAACAATATGTTGTATGTACCTGTTTGCAAAGTCGGAGATCCGCATAACTGGATGTTTCTTGATGCAATTCATATTGATTTGTCAAAACCCGAGTTTTCTTCTCTTTTGAACATTTGGAGAGATGATTATTACTCTATTTGCAGACAGTTAAAAGAACACATTGAAACATCAAAGGATGGATTTATACATACATCAAACGGTAGGCATATTCAGGTTAGGAGCAAGGACTCTAAGCCTTATCATCCAATTTATTCAAAAATATACGGACGGAAAGTTTCAAACAAAAACCATGCTTTTTATTTTCAAAAGCAATTTGTTTATGATGTAAGAATTGCATATGGAGGTTAACATGGCATTGCATAATATTGAATACAATCTTCAATCTGATAATAGAACTGGCATCAGAATAGAAGTTGCTAAATTATTTACTTTAGAAGAACCCGGAATTGGTAAAGGTGAAAATTGTTCCAAATATCACTATATCGTAGAGCACTATGGTGAATATTCAATTGTTCTCAAAAGACCAACAGGTTTGAACAAGGGTTTTGATTTTACGGTAAATATTAGTGGAATGTATTTTAAAAAGAATAGAAGGTATAGTAACCCTTCTCATAATGATATATTTAAAGTTTTAAACTATGTAAAAAACAACTATGAGCATGAATACGATATAGTTGCGAAGCAAATTATCAATATTTTTCAAATTAATGAATATAGTTTTAAGGTATTAGAAAATGTAGTTTTTCCGGATGGAGATGGAATATTAAGACCTATTGCAATTATTTTACTTGCCATTAAGTGGTTATTTATAGAGCAGGATATTACATATTGGAATTGGTCAGGAAGAAATATGTTATATAACCATCTTATAGAAATGGGGCTTGTATAGTGCCGAATAAAAAGATAACTAAATGGGAACCTGAAGATTTTGAATTGGAAATGACAACGCATTGGTCGTTTCCGAAACGTGGAGATTGGGCAACTCACGATGCAAAGTGGA
>CALMUC010000106.1 GCA_937872845.1 uncultured Lachnospiraceae bacterium
TTCCGATCAATATTTCCCTGCCACGCTGATACATCAATTCCAAAATGATGATTGTCACCCGCATATATCTGCATAAATTCACTGAACTGAGGTTCAGGAAGAGACGGCTGTGGCGTAACTACTGACGGAACGACCTTAACTGTCATTGATCCGGAAACTGAATTTCCTGCATCATCTGTTACTTTATATGAAATGGGATATGAACCAATTACATTTGTATTTACATATCCTGTTATTTCCAAATCAGGGTCTGAATCCTGATTATCTCCATATCCGATTATTTCTTTTGGTTCAAATGTTCCTCCTGCTTTAATCTGTTTTTCCGCAGGCGCATAAAGAATCTGCGGTTTCACCGTATCAACCGGAGAAATATCCTGATGATTTTTTGCTGATTTATTTTTCACCTGCGCATTTCCTGAAGTTGCTATTACCGTACCGCTTTTTAAATGAGAATCATCTGAAGATTTTTTATTTACCGGCGCAACATCATTAGGTGAAGCACTGTCAGAAGCATCATTTCCCAAGGCATTATTTCCTGAAGCATCCAATGCTGATGATTCATCATTTTCAGAGACCTCATTAATGGAATTTTTATGTATAGAACTTTCCATATTTTCATTACGATACTTTTGAACTATAATCCATATCCCTATAAATATACACACCACTGCAATTGAAATAAATAATATACGAATTTTTTTCATAAGTTATCCCTGCTACCACACCTTTTCCATTTTCCGGATCATTTCAGATACAATACAATATCCTCAGCTTCCATGGTTTTCTTTACATCTATCACTCTCTGATTTGATGAACCACGAAATTTCAGCATTATATCTTTCTTTTCTTCAATAAATGGCCCGTCAACAAGAACATCCAGATATGACAGAAATTCATCTGTCACTTCACAATGCCTCTTCCCCCCAAGAAGCAAATCCTCGTCCAGAATAAATCCTGTATAACTCCAAATATTTTTTTCCGGAAACATCTTCCTGACATGACGGCATAATTTAACAAGTTCCCTCTGATTATCAAGTTCAAATGGATCACCGCCAAGAAGTGTAAGTCCTGAGATATAAGTTTTAGAAAGTTCTTCTATTATTTCATTTTCTGTTTCGCATGTATATGGTTCACCATAATTAAAATTCCATGTCTCAGGTTGGAAACAATTATGGCAGTGATTTGTACATCCTGACACAAAAAGACTTACACGCACACCTTCTCCATCTGCAATATCATTTTTTTTTATATTTCCATAATACATATTTCTTCTCCAGATCATTTCTATAAACACAAAGACAGCAGCCACTCTCTGAATCTGTAACATACTTATTTATGCACAAACAAAGAGCTGCTGCCATCACATTTTATGCCATGAGTATACAAAAATTCTTTAACACTCACATCATTTTATAAATTTTTAATTTTTATCCTTATTTATAAATGAAGTACTCTATCCTTTATTTCCTGTGTACGTCCCTGATTCCAGAACTGTGTTCCAATATATCCACATGTTCTTCGTGCAACATGCATCTTACGCTGATCTGTATTTCCACATTGAGGACATTTCCAGACAAGCTTTCCTGTCTCATCTTCAACTATCTGAATTTCACCATTATAACCACACAAATCACAGTAATCCGACTTAGTATTAAGTTCAGCATAAAGAATTGTATTATAAATATGCTGCAATATTGCAATAACCGCAGGAATATTATCCTGAATATTCGGTACTTCTACATAACTGATTGCTCCGCCAGGTGAAAGTTTCTGGAATTCAGCTTCCTTTGAAAGTTTGTCAAATGCATTTATTTCCTCAGTAACATGAATATGATAACTGTTAGTAATATAATTCTTATCAGTAACGCCCGGAATTTTTCCAAAACGTTTCTGCAGACATTTTGCAAATTTATATGTCGTTGACTCAAGAGGTGTTCCATAAACAGAATAATCTATATTTTCCTCTTGTTTCCATTTTGCACATGCATCATTAAGTGCCTGCATCACTTCAAGCCCAAACTTTTTTCCTTCCGGACTCGTATGAGATACTCCCTTCATATAATAAACACATTCTGCAAGTCCTGCATAACCAAGTGAAAGTGTTGAATATCCATCAAACAGAAGTTTATCTATTGTCTCACCAGGTTCAAGTCTTGCAAGCGCACCATCCTGCCAAAGAATTGGTGCAACATCTGAAGGTGTTCCCATAAGGCGTTCATGCCGTATCTGAAGTGCTCTGTGACAAAGTTCAAAACGGCTGTTCATTATTTCCCAGAATCTTTTCATATCCCGACCTGAACTGCATGCTGCATCAACAAGATTTATAGTTACAACTCCCTGATTAAATCTTCCATAATATTTATGTTTATCATCTGAATAATTATCAGCCTTGGCAATATTTCCAACACCGGCATCTGTAAATCTATCAGGTGTAAGGAAACTCCTGCAACCCATACACGGATACACATCGCCTTTCATTTCAAGCATCTTCTTCTCTGAAATATAATCCGGCACCATACGTTTTGCAGTACATTTTGCCGCAAGTTCAGTAAGATAGAAGTAAGGCGCTTCTTCTGAAATATTATCCTCCTGAAGTACATAAATAAGTTTTGGAAATGCCGGTGTAATATAAAATCCTTTACGATCCTTTACTCCAAGAATCCTCTGTTCAAGCATAACTTCTATGATCATTGCAAGATCATCTCTTGTCTGTCCTTCAGGGACTTCATGAAGATACATAAATACAGTTACAAATGGTGCCTGACCATTAGTAGATTGCAGTGTAATCAGCTGATACTGAATTGTCTGACATCCCGACTCAACTTCTTTGCGCACTTCTTTTTCTACAAGCTGCTTTATTTCATTTTCTGTTATTTCTGCTCCGACTTCCTTTAATTCATTATGCAGACGTTTTGAAATTTTATCTCTGCTTATATTTACAAATGGTGCAAGATGTGAAAGTGTTATTGTCTGTCCGCCATATTGATTAGATGCAACCTGTGCAACAATCTGTGATGCAACTGTACATGCAGTAGAAAAACTTCTTGGTGTATCTATATGTGTTCCGCTTATACATGTTCCATTCTGAAGCATATCTTCAAGATTTACGAGATCACAATTATGCATATGCTGAGCAAAATAATCCGCATCATGAAAATGTATCTCACCATCTTTATGTGCACGCACAATATCATCAGGCAGCAGATACTTATTTGTATAATACCTGCTCCATTCACCTGCCATATAATCTCTCTGAACAGAAAGAACAGTCGGATTTTTATTGGAATTCTCCTGCTTTACTTCTTCGTTGTCACGTTCAACAACTCCAACAATTTTCTGATCAACTTCACTCATCTTTCGCATTTCATTATGCTTATACCGATAAGTAATATAAAGTCTGGCAACCCGTGTCTTCCCTGTAGACATAAGAGCATCCTCTACTTTATCCTGAATTTCCTCTACAGAAAGATCCCGTCCCGCATTTGCAGCATCCTTTACAATCCCACGTACTATACAGTCGATTTCCTCATCCTTAAAGCGCTCAGTCATAATTCCGACTTCTCTGTTTGCCTTACGGATAGCTGCTGTAATTTTTTCCGGATCAAAAGGCACACGTTCCCCCGAACGCTTCATAACACACATATTCAGTCCTTCTAAATCCAGATTCCCATCAAGGTCTTCATCGTAAATCATTCCAAACTCTCCTCACATAATAATTCCATAACCACAAATACCTATTACCGTCATCATTGATTTTTTCCAGCCGGTAATAGGTATTATATGCGAGAGGTTTAAAATTGTCTAGCCTTTTTTTTGCAAAAACCACAACTAATTGTGTTTATATTATTTTTTTGCTACTAGATATAGTGAATTAGTTTTTCCTTGTTTTGAATTTCATTTATATTTTTTTATTATATTTCTCATATTTGACAGTAATTTTACTGCATTTATTTTAATATATGCAATTTAATTTTTACAAATTAAAATCAACAGCACCACATAAATTTAATATTTTCTTAAGTCACTTAAGATCTATTATTTTTGCAAGTTTTTTATAAATTTCCTCCGCAGCTGCAAGTTTATACATAAGGCGGCTTTCCTGAACCGGTATATGGCAATGATACATATATTTTTTTTCATGATAAATTATCGAAAAATACAGATCACCTGGAACTGAATCTTCTGAATTATCCAAATCCACATTTCCCATCGTACCTGTAACACCAATTCCTATATCAGATGGATACACTTTTAATGCAGCGCATGCCATAGCACATGCAGTTTCAACAGAATACACAGAATATTTCGAAATTATGCTTTCCGGCACTCCCTGTATTATCTTACTCTCATTGCAGTAAGTTACAAAAGCTCCCTTCAGCACTCTGGATGCACCGCATGTATCAGTAACAAGAGATGCAATCTGCCCTGATGTAGCACTCTCCATTGTAGTAATCGTAAGTTTTTTTGAAATAAGAAACTCTGTAAGTTTTCTGTAATTCTTTCTTATTTTATTTTCATCATAAATCATCTTTACACCCGCTTCTCTTAATTTACGGCTGCCTTTATTGATTTCTCCAGCTGTTTTATTGATTTTGTCCTTAAATGCTTTCCTCAGTTTTTGTGCTTCTTTTTTAAAAGGCTTTTTATCTTATGATATAATTTAAAAATCAATATACTATCGATATGTTCAAGCCTTTTTTCTGCCACTGATAAAGCACTTTTTGTTTTTTCAAGTTCATTCCGGGCTGACTCATATTTTTTCTGCACAGAACTTTTTTCCATTTTCACTTGCTTAAGTTCACTAACTTCTTTTCTTTCTGTCTTAAAAAGCCTTAAATACCTGTTCTGGCTGCGTGAAAGTTTATCTTTCATATCTGAAAAATCCTGCCGGACAATTTCATTTATTTCACAAGTCGCTGGTATTTCACTGAGTTCTTTAACTATATCTTCATACTTGTACTCTTCATATCTATTATATGAAATAGCTTTTTCCTCTGTATTTTCAATTACATTTTCTTCTTTATATTCATCTGCATTTTTTTTATTATCAGATGCATTTTCATTTATATTTTCAGCATTCTGACTTGTACTTTCTCCTGATGCAGGTTTATTATCCAAATTCAGCCCACCTATTGTCTCATAAAGAAAATGATACAGCGTCATTAGATAATCACTTTTTCGTGACTCCGATCCTTTTGATAAAAGCTCATCAATCTTCCGGAATGCACTTTCAGCAGCGTCACTTGGCTGACATATAATTCCATCTTCATCTTCCATAAATACTGTTCTGTCTGGCAGTCCAGTTTCTTCGTAGAAGCATGGGATTTTATCATTCCATACAAGATTGACCGCCGGTATATTAAATGCATAAGATAAAATCGAGGAATGCATTCTTATAGCTGCAACAGCATCACATTTTGAAATTAATTCCACAAGTTCTCTGGATGTATCTACAGATATAATTTCATCACGGGGAATATTTTTCTCATCACCCAGATAGCGCATTGTATTTTCGTCCAATGTGCTTCCATTTGTATAAAAAAAAGTTTTGTATCCTCTCTCCTGCAATTTATTTCTGAGAAAACTCAAATATTCAATTTCATTTGTAAGTCCCCAATGATGTCCATTATCTTCAAACAGCCCGCCTCTGACTACATTTATTCCGACCTGTTTTGATTCATCTTTTTGTTTCAGATATGTTTTATTATTATAGTGATAAACAGCTTCTGCCCATGTTACAGGATCCGCAGCAGTCTTTATATCCCACTTTATTCTATCATTTACCTGAGCAAGATATTTCATAAAAATTTTCTCGTTTTCACGAACCGAAACAGCTTTTATTGCCTGATTTGAAAGGAGTTCCGACAAAACATCATCATTTTCGTCTGACGCACCCATATTATTAATACCCATTGAAGAAAATACAACAGGCACTCCTGACAGCTCTGCAATTTTTACAATCTTTTTCAGCGGTTCAAAAAAGTCCAGATAACTGAGTCCAAATAGTCCGCCTCCAGCAAAAAATACTGCATCAGCATTTGATATCAGCTCTGAATCTAATTCACGAAGAGTCATTCTTTTGATAACTGAATCATTAGCTAACCCTCTGTTCTTCAGTGCCACTTTAAGCAATTGTTCAAAACATACAGCTATAAGATTATCCCCAAAATTATCATCTTCATAATGAACTGTAACAAGTTTCATTCATCCAATCCCTCAATAGTATCTATAAATTTTCCTACTTCTGCCCAAGCTCTGGCAGATTCATCCATCATTTTCCCGGCCATCTGAAATACATGAAACATTCCTTCATATTTTGTGAAGCGAATACGCCCACCTGCATCTCTCATCTTTTGAGCAATTGTTTCAGAATCACTGAGCAGCATTTCATCCGTTCCGGATTGTATAAGCATTGGCGGAAAATCTGTAAAATCACCATAACATGGGGAAATATACGGATTCCGTGGATTTTCTTTCCCAAAATATGGATTTTTATAAATAAGATCAGACCTCATACCTCCAAATACAGGATCAATTTCCTTATTTTCTTCATAACTCTTACCCTCAGCGGCAAGATCCCCCCACGGAGACATTGCAATTATTTCTTTGGGAAGTTTCACTCCCATATCCCTGCACTTCATAGTAAGAGCAATTGCGAGCCCGGCACCGGCAGAATCCCCTCCAAGAATAATGTGATCTGCAGTTGTTACATTCTTTTCCAGCCATTTTAAAGCATCCTCTGCATCATTAAGTGCCGCCGGATATGGATTCTCAGGAGCAACACGATAATCAAGCGAATATACATCCATTCCTCTGGAAACCTCTGAATAATATCCGGCAACTCTATGATAATTACGTTTAAACTTTGTTACATACCCACCGCCATGTATATGCAGAATTATATTTTCATTTTTTTTGCATATATCTTTTGTACGTGCAAGTCTCTCCATCTTACAATTCGGCAGTTCAATTATATCTGATTCAAAAAACGGAGGATATGAAAATCCCTCAAGTTCAGATACATCTGCAGTTTTCATAGTTATTTCAGGATAATCAGTTTCTATATTAAAACGCGCAACTATATCCCGGACTATTCTGGCTCTCTGGCTTAGCTGAGGCATATTTTCTCCTTAAATACGAAATCTTCGTTCAATTTCTCTGATAACCATTTTTTCACCAAACAAAACAGTTCCAAGCAATATAAGTCCCGTTACCGCAGGTGCAGTCATAACCAGAACATACACCTGAAAAACCCCACATAGCGAAAGTATCAGATGTAAAGTTGACAGCACAAATGTAACAATTTCTGTCATAATAAATGACTGCCAGTTTTCAATATTTACAATCATCAGCACCCCGGCACTTACATCTACCGCCATAAATGCTATTGGTATTGCAAATGTCACAGACCATCCCTCATATCCAAGTAATTCATCTATCCAGAATGAAAAAATTATTGCCAGAAACATTTCAGTTAAAATATAAGATTGAAGGCTTTTCTTTTTATGAAAAAGCAGAAAAAGTGTCAAACATCCAAAGAGAAGTCCTGCACCGACAAGAAATGACCACCAGAAACCATCAAATGTCAGCACATTTGTAATGAAAACCACTGTCTCCGTCACTATCGCAGCAAATATTACAAGTCTCATCACAAACTGCATCCTCTTTGTTGATGCAACAACCTCCGGATATGAATTTTCAGAATCATGTTCTATATTTTTATCTTGCTCATACACTGAATTCATATCTGTTTTTTCATCTTGTTTGTACTCTGACCCATGTGATAAGTTCATTTTGTTTTTTCCACTTTTCCTAAGCACTTCATGGCAGAGCGGACACTCAATTGAATCATCCAGCACTTCCAGATTGCATTTAATACATCTACTCATAATATGCTCCATTTGTTTCTATACTGATTGAGATACCATCATTCGAAAGCTGTCTGAAAAAATCTTTTTGTATATCAGAGCTGAGAAGATTAGAAGTAAAACTAATTGTCATCTTATCCATAAATGAACAGATTACACATTTCATATTCTGCCCTTTAGAACGTGAAAGCATCGCAGTAAATCTATCTATATACGACTCATACTCCTGTGGAACTTTAACTATTCCTACATTTGATACCGTTGTAGTATTTGCTTTTGCTGATGAATTATAAACATGCCTTAATGCTATTTTTTTTATAAAAAGCGGTACTGCGCGCAGGACAAGATTTGTTTCATTTGAAACATTATATCCTAAAATTCTGCTTAAATTTTCCTTCGTTATCTGTTCTTTTAGATTCTTACTTATAATTTCTATAACTTCATTACGTGTATAATGTTCTTTTTCCGGTAAAAATACTGCTGAAATCATTGCAAAAAAATTCTTATTTGTATTTGAATCAAAAAAAGGGCGAAGATCAACAGGAACATTAATACTTATCGGCTGTTTTGATGTCTTTTCTTTCAAATATGAATGATATATAGCCCATGCATATGTACCGACAATATATTCATTTATTGTCAGTCCAAATCTTTTTGCCACCACTTTTATTTCTGATACAGGAACTATTCCCTGAATAACACCGATCTCATCAATAGGAAAACTTCTTCCCCGAAGTTCTACAGCACGTATTGTGCGGTAATTTTTCTTCTCTTTTCCGATATAATTTTTCATATAACTGTCATCATGATTCAGGGATGTAGAAGAGTCAAGATAATCTCCCATCTCTTTTGCCAGTTCAACATGAACAAGTCTCAAATACTGGTATGTCAATTCTTTGAGAAAATTTATTGCACCGCTTCCATCTGTAACCGAATGAAAAACCTCCAGATTTATCCTTTTCTTAAAATATGACACTCTGAAAAGATAATCACGATTAACATTTGGATTTATATACTGACACGGATATGTGATTTCCTTCTGCACTGTTGGTGGTTTTTTTATATTTGTTTCAAAATAATACCAGAACAATCCCTGCTTCATACGATTTCTGAATACATCGAAATAAGGAAGAATTATATCAAGTGCTTCCTGAAGTTTTCCCTCATCAACATCCTCATTCAGAATCACAGAAATGCGGTAAACATTTGTAGTTCCCTCTTTAGCGATTACAGGAAAAAGATTTGCCGTATTATCAAGTTTATCCCATTTTAAATTTTCTATTTGTTTTTTATTTTTCATTTTTCATATTCCTCGCAGCAGGATGCACAATAATAAGCAATATTCCTATTAATATAGCCGTACTGCCAAGGCTTATAGGATACACCATCATAATTGTTCTGAATGTCCTGTACTTAGGAAAAATCTTTAAAATCCAGAAAAGTCTTATCCCAACTACACTCATCATAGTAATAATTGCCGGACGCAGCGAAATCCCATATCCTCTCATATATCCCGACATAACCTAATATAACATACTGAAAGTATAAGCAGAAAATATAATGACAAGTCGTTGATAACCAGTATTTATTACATCTTTATTATGATTGAAAACCGAAAGTATTTCTTTTCCAAATATAAGTATTATTGTAATACAAATTATTGTTGCAATTAAATCTTCAAATATAGTTGTCGCAAGAATTTTTCTGCAGCGCTTTTCATTTCCCGCCCCATGATTCTGCCCTACAAAAGTTGTACATGCCTGACTAAATGAATTAAGAACATCATATGCAAAAATTTCAATATTATATGCTGCACTTGATGCCGCCATAACTATTGTACCAAGACCATTTATAGCTGTCTGAATGACAATATTTATGGCGGCATCAAGTGC
>CALMUC010000107.1 GCA_937872845.1 uncultured Lachnospiraceae bacterium
CAGGATTCCTTTATCAAGGTAAGAATATAGAGTTCTCACGGACATATCGAGTTCTGGATGATTCGTTATAATCTGATATGGAGACTGGCCCTGAAAAATCAGGGGCGTGATGACCATATCTTTCTGATGCAGTTCGTGTCTGGTCATGTTTATACCGGCCCTGGACTGTGAGAGACATTCTTTGTATTTGCGGTCAGCAAAAATAGCATCATAGCGGTATTTGTGGGCAATCGTGCAGTGATTGATTGCTTTTGGACAACCATTACACACATAAGGTGCTTTATCGAGTCGGTTACATCGTTCTTTGACAAAGTCCGGACATGTCTGGTTGCAGGTTGGACAGGTGGTACATTTGACACCGCAGAGAATGATCTTGCCACAGGCATTGACTTTTTTGCAATGATATCTGTGGACGCAAAAGTTATGTGCATTGTTAAAACAGCCTTTGTGATACCAGTCGCTGAGCCTGTGCAGCCTGATTTCTTTTGAGATTGTTGTTGGATCTTTACAAAGATATCTTGCAATGTCCTTAAAAGAACAGCCAGCGTTTAGGGATTTTTCAATGTATTTGCGATCTTCGAGAGTAAGATGTTTTTGATTACCGGGAATATATTTGCTCATGCTAGTTCTCCTTCTACTGCTGTCAGAAGGACAACTGCTTTACATTATTCAGACCGTGTGATATACTATATAAAATTCGACAATTGTCACGGATATCTGATGACAGGCGTTTGTCAGGAGTTTTGTATACAGAGAATACAGACTGCGCGTTGGCGGGATATTGCCGATGCGCAGTCTTTTTTAGTGATGCAGTTGAGGAGAGAAACAGGTATATGGGGATAGCTCGGAAAAAAAAGAAGAAAACATTGAAGGCAAAAATGCTTGGCATATTGACGATGTGTGCGATGACAAGCCTTCTGGCTGCGGTAATTGTATCCTATATGGAACTGAGAATGATACAGAATGACAGTATAGAGGATAACATGAAAATGTATCTGGATCAGATTACGAAGAATACGGATGAAGCCTATTATGATATGATCAGTATTGTAAACTATATGGGACCGGGCGGTCTGATCGGAAACGTAACGGACAGTTATCTTGATGCTGTGGATAATTTTGACAGGTTTGTTGAACAGAGATCCCTTAGACAAGAACTTTTGGGATTAGGATATGTCAACACAAAACTGGTAGGCGCTACCTATTATGACAAGGAAGAGAAAAAGGAACTTATCAGCGGTATGAATGTCAGAACACTGGACGGAAGACAGAACGCATTGCCTAAGGTTGTGAAGTGTGCGGGAAATGTTATGCAGGCAGCCCATGCGTCTTTTCTTGGGAGTAGTGAGAAAACAGTTTTTTCCGTCATGAGGGAAGTAGTTTTTGGCAATGGGAAAAAACTGGAAATTTACACAGAAATAGAGGCTGATATGAAGACCCCGGAAGAAATAAATAAGGAAGGATATCCCTACACTTATATTCAGACGGATGAGAGAGGGGTTGCACAATACAGCGTAAATCCTGTCATTATACAGGGACAGAAACTGTTTTCTGCATCACTCTCAAAGGGGGAGTATGAAGTCCAGACGAGAGAGGGCTATAAGATCATGGCATACCGGAGTCAGATGGGATACATTAATGCAGTGGCACTGCCGGACAATATATATCACAAGAAGAGTAACCAGTGGAGAATGAAGATGACACTCATCATAGTTGTAACGTTTCTGCTCTTTTCCATGTCTGTCCTCTATCTTTATCGTATGATCTGCCGACCACTGAGTCAATTCCGCAGACAGATGGTGCAGATTGGGGATGGCGCTCTTCAGGCAGTACATGAAGAGTCGGACATTGCAGAGTTTGACAGCCTGATGAGGGAAGTAGAACAGATGAAGAGACAGATTGAGAATCTTATCAGCAATATGGTAGAAAAGGAAAAAAGCATACAGAAGATAGAGTTTGAGAAACTTCTCTATCAAATTAATCCTCATTTCCTTCTCAATACACTGAATTCGATTCAGTGGATGGCACAAATGAGTCACCAAAGAGAGATCAGTGAGTTTGTACAGAGACTAAAGAAGCTTCTTTCCTATAATCTGGGCAAAGAAGGCCGCCAGACAACGTTGCGGATGGAGTTGGAGATTGTAAAGGAATATATTGCACTTCAGCAGATGCGGTATGATTTTATTATTGAGATGAATATAGAAGATGGCAGTTATCTTGACCAGCCAACGGTCCGTATGCTTTTTCAGCCACTTGTGGAGAACGCGATCCGCTATGGTCTTGGGGATGATGAGAAGATCAGCATCCAGGTGTTTGAAGATGTGGCAAGGCATTTTGCTGTTGTAACTATCTCTGACAGCGGAAAGGGACTGAATCAGGAGGAGATTGATGAGATCAACCAGCCGTTTGATTATGACTGGGGATACTGGAAGAATGAGAACAGAGGTATCGGACTGCGCTACGTCAAGGCTATGCTGGAATCATTTTATGATGGACAGACGAGTTTGTTTGTAAACAGCAAAAAAGGGTTCGGAACCAAAATTACGATCCTTCTTCCTGTCCGGGAACCGGAAGAAAAAAAAGAGAAAGACAAAGAGGTTACATTGGAAGAAAATAAGGTGGGACAGACAGATGAACGTATTGATTGTAGATGACGACAAACTTGCCAGAAAAGGTCTGGTTGCTATTATGGACTGGAAAAAGTATGGATTCGAGGTAGTGGGAGATGTACAGAATGGGAGAAAAGCCCTTGAATTTCTCCGAAATCATCCGGTGGATATTGTATTTACCGATATAGATATGCCGGAAATTGATGGACTGGAACTTATGCAGATGTGCGGAGAGGAATTTCCGGAAATTAAATTTGTAATTCTTTCTGTATATGAGAGTTTCAGTTATGCACAGACGGCAATCCGTATGGGTGCGTTAGACTATATCTCAAAGATCAGTTTTTCCCCGGAAGAGTGTGGAACGATACTGGAACGGGTCAGTGCAAAGTACATGCAGACATGCAGAGATGGACATGCAGAAGAGGAAAATCAGGAAAAAGTTGAAGAACTGAACAGAAGATGGATGCACACCAGATGGATTTTCAGTGAGAAAGAATTTGAAGATCTCTGTCAGAAAACAAAAGAAATCAGTCTGCGGAGTGCGGAGAGGATTTTTGTTAAGAGTTTTCATAATATTCAGCTCCTGTCAGATGGAGAAGGGGAATTTCCATCGATGGATACGGTTGAAGAGATGCTGGACTGGGTGCACCGCTGGAGGGAACATATTTATGAAGAGAGTCTTAGCTCATCACAGAAAAATGATATCAGTGCTTTTGCAGCGGTTATCAAGTATGTGGATGGACATATCGGGGAGGATCTTCGCTCTGAAGACGTGGCAGAACGGATAGGGATGAGCAGGAGTTATTTTAGTACAAGGTTTAAGGAGATGACGGGGGAAACATTTCACCAATATGTGATACAAAGGAAAATGAAGACTGCGGCGGAATGGATAGAGGAGGGAAAGAAGAGCATTACAAGGATTGCCGTAGAACTTGGATATGATAATTTTCATTATTTTGCAAAAGTATTTGCACGGGAGCATGGGTGTATGCCTTCGGAATACAGAAAAGAGAGTAAAAATGTCTGATTTTCATCGGACATTTTTTTTGTGATAAAAAATATTTGGTAAAATTAGAAACAATATCATCTAGCAGGATATGGGGGAAGAAGATAAAATAATTAAAAAAAGAAAGGGAGGTATCATAGTGTATATTAAACAAAAAGGAAGGGAGGTTTACTCATGTACATTAAAAGGTTTGTGAAACATTATTACATAATGCTGGTACCGGCTTTCCTGTGGCTGTTCTTTTTCAGTATCGTGCCTATGTTTGGAATCGTGATGGCTTTTCAGGATTATAATCCGGGACAGGGCATCCTGCATTCCAAATTTGTTGGTCTGGCTAATTTTAAGTATATGTTTCAGATGAGTGACATTATACAGGTTTTACGTAATACAGTAACTATTGCTGTGGGTAAGATCATTGGAAATATTATTTTCCCACTGATCTTTGCATTATTATTAAATGAACTGGCATTGAAAAGACTGAAGCGTCCGATTCAGACAATCGTATACTTACCGTATTTTCTGTCCTGGGTTATTCTTGCAAAGATCGTGCTGAACATTTTCGGTTATACAGGACCGATAAATCATCTGATACAGCTGTTTGGCGGTGACCCGATTAATTTCTTCGGGGAAGCAAAGCTGTTCCAGCCGCTGGTGATTGGTACGGACATCTGGAAAGGGTTCGGTTATAATACAGTAGTTTATCTTGCTGCTATCCTGGGTGTTGATAAATCATTGTATGAAGCGGCAGCAGCAGATGGTGCCGGCAGGTTTAAGAGGATATGGCATGTGACGCTGCCGGGTATAAGGACGACAGTAGCACTTCTGGCTATCCTGTCTCTTGGCAATGTATTAAATGCAGGATTTGACCAGATATATAATCTGTATAACCCATTGGTATATTCAACAGGAGATATTATTGATACATGGGTATACAGGGCTGGTTTACAGAATCTGCAGTATTCTCTGGCAACAGCAGTCGGATTATTCAAGTCTGTGATTAGTGTCATATTGATTGCTCTGGGTTACCGGCTTGCAGATAAATTTACCGGTTATAAACTGTTTTAGGAGGTGGTATCTATGATTGAGAATAAAAGCCTCGGATCCAAGATTTTCGATGTTTTGAATGTGGTGTTCCTTGTTATAGTTATGTTGATCTGTATTATGCCTGTATGGTATGTCCTCTGTGTATCCCTGAGCAGCAGGGAAGCCGTTAATGCAGGAAAAGTTGCTTTCTGGCCGGTTGGCTTCAATCTGCTCTCCTACCAGAAGATTTTGGGAGAAGGTGGATTTTTGGGTTCGTTCCTGATATCTATAAAAAGAGTAGTACTGGGTACTGCTATCAGCATGGTATGTATTCTTATGGCAGCGTTCCCATTGTCAAGAACGAAAAAGCAGTTCCCCCATAAAGAAATCTTCATGTGGATTCTTGTATTTTGTATGTTATTCAACGGTGGTACTGTTCCATGGTATATCACTATGAAAAGCTACCATCTGATGGACAGTATCTGGGGACTGGTGCTGGGAACAGGACTACAGGTGTTTAATGTAATCCTTGCAGTGAACTTTTTTAAAAATCTTCCACCAGAGCTGGAAGAAGCATGTTTTATTGATGGCGGCGGACCGTGGAGGAATCTGATATCCATATACATACCGCTGGCAAAACCGATGGTGGCAACCATTGCACTTTTTACCATGGTCATGTACTGGAATGAATTCTTCCAAGGAATGGTCCTGAGTACAAGACAAAGCAGTTACCCATTGCAGACCTATATCCAGCAGATGACTGTAACACTGGATTATTCTACAATGAGTGTAGAACAGATTGCACAGGCGATGAAATTAAATAATCTCTCATTGGATGCTGCAAAGATATTTATAGCTATGATACCGGTACTGATTGTATATCCATTCCTGCAAAGATATTTTGTAGATGGTATTACACTTGGATCAGTAAAAGGATAAAAAAAGGAGGAAGAAGAAGTATGAAACAGAAACAGATTATCGCACTTGTAAGTGCGACAGCACTGGTTGCGACTGCGCTGGCAGGATGCGGCAAAACATCAGAAGAAAACACACAGAAAACAGCAGTAGGTGAGGCAGAAGGAACAGCCAAGGAAGATCTCCCATTTTCAAAATATGCAGAGCCAGTAAAGGTCCATCTGGGCGGTTCAATGAATCCAAATGCGAAGATTCCTGACGGAATGAGCTATGAGGATAATTCCTATACAAGACTTTTGAAGAAAGACTTAAATATCGATGTCGTATACGACTGGGTTGCATCCTCATCTGACTTTGATGAGAAAATGAACCTATGTATCGGAAGTGGTGCGATTCCTGATCTGATGAATGTCAATGCTACACAGTATAGGGCACTTCTGAAATATGATATGATCCAGCCGCTTGATCAGTATTTTGATGACTATGCTTCAGATACGTTGAAAGGATATGTAGAATCCGGTGGGGATAAACTGAAAGAATGTATTACTAATGATAAGGGAGAGATGATGGCAATCCCGGCTCCGAGTATGATGGTAGGAGAAATGAACGAAATGTGGATTCGTCAGGATTGGCTGGATAAGCTTGGGCTGGAGGTTCCAAGAACCTGGGATGAAATGGCAGCAGTGGCAGAAGCATTCGTGACCCAGGATCCGGATGGCAACGGAGAAGATGATACCATTGGAATTCTTGGACCAGGCAATTCAGATCATTTGAATGCAACTGTAGCAAACCAGTTTGGACTGGATCCATTGTTCAGCAGCTGCCAGTCTTATCCACAGTACTGGCTGCAGGATGAGGATGGAACTGTAAAGTATGGTTCAATTCAGCCGGAGACCAGAACAGCCCTGGAAAAAATCCAGAAATTGTATAAAGATAAACTGATTGATCCGGAAATGTTTGTCAGAAATGACTGTAAGGAGCCTCTTCTGGCTGGAAAGGTTGGAATTTTCTTTAATGCATGGTGGGGTGGTTATACAGTGGCAGATGCTACACTGGCAGGAGAAGCAGACTGGAGAGCATACTTTACACCATTGGCCGAGGATGGAAACTATTATACCCATATGCCAAATCCTACAAATAAATATGTAGTGGCAAGCAAAAACTGTAAGAATCCGGAGGCTGCATTTAAGATTGTTAACTATCTGATTGCTAATGAGCAGCAGTGGGTAGATGATGGCATTTCCTCCACAGAAATGGGTACTTCAGATTTTTATCCTTTGTATAATGGCTACGATAATGCAGATGAGATTGAAGTATCCACTGAGACTCTGGAAAAATATCTTGCAGGAGAGATTACAATGGATGATGTCGATTTCTCAAAGCACAAACTGTTAAAGAGTGATATGGAAGCAGTTAAAAAACTGAAAAAAGAACCTTATGATGATTTCAGCCTGGATAAATGGAATCTGGACAGTGACATTGCAAAAACTAATCTCCCGAGACTTGTATCACTTCTGGTTGGAGGAGCTTCCTATGTAAATGATAAATATGTACCGGTTTACAATGCATATAATGGTCAGACAGAAACCATGGAAGCCAAATGGGCAAACCTGAAGAAGATGGAGGAAGAGACTTTCGCAAAGATCATTACGGGAAAAGCAGATATCAGCGAATTCGATACTTTCGTTAAAAACTGGAAGAGTCAGGGTGGTGACCAGATTCTTAAAGAAATCAACGATGAATTAAGTAAGTAAA
>CALMUC010000108.1 GCA_937872845.1 uncultured Lachnospiraceae bacterium
CTATCTATGCCATGTTATATTTTCATGTAATACAAAGTTTCTTTTTTCATTACATATGATTATCTGATTTCCTACTCGATTTGTCACTAATGTTTCAGCAGAAACAATGGAACCCTCCCCAATTTCGACGCCCTTTAATATTGTAGCATTTGCTCCAATCCATACATGGTTTCCAATCCATATTTCTTTTTCTGAATTGATATTTTCTCCATTCTTCTCTATTGGATGAAAATCACTATCATAAATCGTTACACCACGGGAAATCATCACATCTTCCCCTATTGTAATTTTTTTTGCAGCAATCAGTGTACTATTTGTATTCATTGTAAAAAAACCTGTTTCAAATTCTGCCTGTTTCAAAAGTTCCACCGTCACACCATATGCAAGATTACAGCCATTTTTAACTTTCCAGACAGCCCCCTCTCGCAATCTTACGTGTGCCTCCTCTTTTGAACCTTTTAATTTATTGGTTCCTATCTCAACATTTCCATTGCCTTCAATAATAATCCTGGAATCTGATGCAAGGTCAATGATAACATTTTTAAACGGAACGATTTTTCCATTTCCATTTCGTTTTACCTTTTTACAGAAATAATTATAGTAAATATAACGATGTATATTTATATTTGCCCACATTTTTAATCTATCGCTCACTCTAAAAAACATTCTATCTCCCTTTTACTTTATCTACTATTGATTTTAAAATACGATTGGTTGACTTTATATAGAGTAATTTTGTTTTAAATGGAATGTAAAAATTTTGCTTTTGCATCTCTAAATACTCTTTTCTAATAAACTCTCTATCCCTTGTATCAACTGCATTTCCAAACTTTCTTGCTGCATAAAAACATTTTATTTTCCCCTCGTACTTCTCGTATATATCATTTCCCATCTTTTTTAACGTTTCAAGTAAAATAGTTTCATAATATTCAAGCTGTTGTATTACCTTTTTTGAATCTGTAATACTATGTGAATGACTTTCTTCTCTGATGTAATACAAATATAATATATCATCCATATATCCGCATTTGTAACTGTACGCCATCGGCAACAGTACCTGTGCATTTTGTCCACCTTTTCCAGTATAAATCTCTCTGTCTGGCAATACTTCAAGCAGCTCTTCACTTCTTACCATATAAGCACCGGGAGCAAAATATATATTTCTTAGAAACAAAATGTCTTCAAATAAATAATCTTCTCCTTCTGGTTTCATTCGTTCATAATATCCACATTTCATTTCTGGATTATTTTCATTTACCACTTTTGTTTTACATATACAGAATCCATAGTCTGGATGTTGCTCCAAATAATCTACTTTCTTCTCTACCGCATCCGAAACCATTTCATCATCCGAATCTGGCCATGTGAGGTACTCCCCTGTAAATAACTTCAATCCACGATTCAATGCTGCTGCCTGCCCTGCATTTTCCTGTTTTTCGTATATATATGTTATTCCTCGTTTTTCCAACCTTTCCCGATACGAAAGTGCTATTTCTTCTGTCCGGTCCGTAGAACCATCATTGATAAATATCAGTTCCAGATTCGGATACGTCTGATTCAGTATAGATTCAAAATATCGTTTTAAGAATGCTTCTCCATTATAACAAGGAGTGATAATACTAACTAATGGTTTTGTCATCTTAGTTTTCCTTTTAGTTTTCCCTTTACTTTTCCCATAAAATCAAGCAAGAACGGTGATAAGTAGAACTTCAACATATATCCCTTTGTTTCATTTTCTACCTCTTTGTTCTCAGTTCCGAATGTATAATACTTTCTGTATTCTCTCTTTATATGTTTTACCATTTCTTTGTTATGCAAGATATCCTTTGCCCTCGAATATTCCCAGATCAGTGAATGCAGATACTGAATTCTTGCCTTCTCCACCAATTCGGCATATCCAAGTTTCTTAAAGAAATGAATCCTTTCTTCAAATGCTCCCAGATAATCAAGCTTTTCTATGTAAAGCTTTTTTCCTAGAATACTTTCCGGCCACTGATAATAATAATACATGGTTTTGTTTGTATATACAATCCTTTTGCACTTGCTGATGAGCTTATGACTCATATAGATATCTTCAAATATCTTTCCTTCCGGGTACTCGCATCCCTCATATAGCGATTTCTTAATCAGTTTAGCCCAGGAAGCTGCCATAATAAATGAATAATGGTGATTCTTATAGATTCGCTCTAACCCTTCTCTGGCATCAAATACTTCTAACCTTTCTTCCTCTTGATGAACAAATGTATATGTTCTTTCACTCCCCTGTGTATAATTACAAATAGACATCTCTGCATTCTGTTCTATCAGGTTATGATACAGTTCTTCTACAATGCTTTCACTAACATAATCATCACTATCTATCCAGAAAATGTAAGTGCCTCTTGCTTCTTTTACTCCTCTGTTTCGAACCTGGGAGATTCCATGATTCTCCTGATGTATTACTGTTATTCTATTGTCTGTTTTTGCGTATTCATCACATATTTTACCACTTCCATCTGTAGAACCATCATCAATCAATATCATCTCCAGATTGTGATAGGTCTGTTTTTGAACAGATTCAATACATGCCGCAAGGTATTTTTCTACATTGTAAATGGGAATGATGACACTCACCAATTCATTTTCTATCTTCATCTTCTCAAATCCTCTGCATATGCATTCTGGTATTCTTTGTACTCTGCCTGTCTTTGCATTAACTGGCTTCGAATATCCTGTTCATGCATTCTAATCCACCGGAATGTCTCTTGTAACTGCCCGGTGTTGCTAAGTGACTGTGCCGGAATCACATACTTCTCTTCTGTTCCAAACAGATCTCTTGCAATTCCTCTTGCCTTTACAGAATATCCCACAACAAGCGTTGGCACGCAGGTTGAATAAGCTGCAATCGTTGCATGCGTTCTGGCTCCTACAAACATTCTGCACTTGCTGATAATGTACTTTTGTGCCATACAGTTATGGTCCTCTACAAGTACTACTCTGCCTGTTTCCTTATATTTTTCATATAGCTGTCTTAATGGCGTTCTGTCATCATTAGACTCCCATACGACATGTGGAATCAGTGCAATCTGACAATCAGTCTCTTTGATGATATACTCCATCAGATTCTCATAATTGGCTAATACACATCCCTTTTCTTTCTCATGTTCGATAATTAATGGGCTTAGATTGATGCCAATGGTATTTTCTTCCACAAATCCTTCTGGTAGTTCCACTTTTTCGCACGGAAGATGAAATGCCGGATCCGGCAAAAGGATGGTATTTCCATTTACTTTCTTCAAGGATTCAAAGGAAATGCTTTCTCTTGCAACAATTAAGTCAAACCTTTTGATGTCCTCTCGAATCGCTTTATCCTCTAACAGTTCCGGCTCCACCGATGTTCCCCACAACACCAGTTTCTTTGCTTTCTTTTGCATATAGTCATTGATCGGTGCATAGTTCTTCACATCGGAATAACAGTAATTATCGCCTCCGATAAATAAAGCTGCATCGATGGCTGGAAGCTCATTGATCGCTTTTTTGTGCATCAGCGCATCCATTCTGTGATAATCATGAAACAGCTTTTGTCGCAGATATGCCAGCATAAAATCCGGTGACTTCTTATTAATCTCATGCAGTTCCTGTCTGATCTCAACAAATTGGTGTAACCCATAGGCTTCGTCTTCTTCCTTTTTGTAGGATAACAGAATCGGCCTGGAATCTATCTCTGTTAAAAGCTTTGCAGTTGTTCTTACAATTGCCTCGCAGCCATGGTTTTTGCTGCCGCCATGTGCATACATTACTAATTTCATTTTCATCCTCCGTGTCTGCTCATTGCCTTTTTCATCTTTAAATATAAGTACATAAGCATATAACAGTTTCTTTTATATAGTCCCATAAATATCTTCTGCAAACCGCTGCACTTTGGGGATACCACAGGAACAAGTTGCTTCAAACGTTTTGCTGTTGTACGAATCTCTCTATATCGTACCTGTTTCTGATTCAGAAAAATCGTATAGACATATCCTGTCATCCGCTCCAGATACATGGCTTCATTTTCTTTATGAAAACACTTTTTATCTTCGAGGAACTGTCTTGTTTTTCTCTGAATCTCTATCTGTGTAAAAAAGTCAATCTTGCTGTCATCCAGTACAATCGCCGAATTCTCCGTTTCCTGAATATAATAATATCCAGTTGCCTTTGTAAAGTAGATACTCTCAATCTTTGCATAAATCTTTAAAAAGAAATCATAATCTTCAGCGAGACGGATATTCTCGTTGAATCGGATCTGATATTGTGTAACAATCGAACGCTTCACCATTTTTCCCGCAACAAATCCATAGATCCCTGTTGTCAGCTGCTCCTTGTAAAAGCAAGGTGCTATCTTCTCCATTCGATGTTCTTTCTCTAATTCCGGTACTACAGAAGCTAACACCTTTCCAGCCTTATCTACCTTGGTCAAGCCGCCTATGATCATATCATAAGGCTCTATGTAGAGATTTTCCAGATAATCTGCTGCCAGATAATCATCTCCATCCACAAATGTAAGATATTCACCCTGTGCTTTATCAACTCCGATATTCCTTGCATGTGATACTCCACCATTTTCTGTGGATATAACATGTATTCTTGGATCCTCGAATATCCTGCACACCGCAAGCGAATCATCCGTTGAACCGTCATCTATGATAAGCATCTCCCAATCTTTGAATGTCTGGTTCAGGATGGATTCGATCGCCTTCTTTATGTATTTTTCTTTGTTATATACTGGCATGATAATTGATATCTTACACATTGTTTCTCTCCTCTATCCAATCAGTATAGAATAAAGCTTCTTCCACTTGTGTTTCATTAGCATCACTTGTAGTTTTAATTTCCATGACCATTCTTTTGGAAATGAAAACTTTGCAAACGCCTCCTTTAGCTCCTGCGAATTAAGAATACGCTTTCTGATTTCCATCTGCTTTTCTTTTGATTCACCGCTTTGTCCAACCTGACCCATGCAATTACAGGCATAGAAAATCATATGCAGCTTTAACTGCCTCTGGAAATCATATTCCGAAACAGAATCAAAAAACTGATGCAGGTGTCTGTTCATCGTGCAGTAGACATTCCATGCTCCCGGACGGTACGCCGTCGTAATCGTTCCTGGATTATTATAATAGTGGTAAAGGCCTTCGCCCTTCAGATAATAAAAGCTGTCTGCATAATATCCAGCAAATGCACTGAAAATATTATCCTCAGACCATCTCACTTCTTCATCAAAAGTCAGCTGATGCTCTTTTAGAAATTCTGTTCGGTATAGACAATGCCACACAGATAAGAGCGGACCATATTCCAGATTCTCTCCCATAATCAGTTGCGGAAATATTTTTTCTCTAATCGCTGCTTTATCATATCGCCCTTCTTGTATATCCAGTGTTTTCAAATACTGATTACCTTCATCTAACACACGGATGTAATCTGACATGACAAAATCTACCTTTTCAGATGTGATTACCTGATACATTCTCTCATACATATGAACATCTACATCATCATCAGAGTCTACAAAGCCGACATACTCACCCTTTGCCTCTGATAATCCTGCATTACGCGCGCTGCTGAGTCCGCCGTTTTTCTTATGTACCACACGTATATTTTCATATTTGTTACGATATTCATCGCATAATCCAGGACAGCTGTCTGGTGAACCATCATCTACCAAAATGATTTCTATATCTTTATATGTTTGATTAACCAGACTTTTTACACACCTGTCCAAATATTTTTCTACCTTATATACCGGAACAACTACACTGACTAGTGTCTTATTCTTCCTATTATCTAAGCAGCTCATATAATTTCTCTACTTCCTTTTGATTGCTGTAATCCCGCCTTCTGCATGCTTCACTAAGACTTTGCATCTTCTTTGGATCATTTAATAGTTTAGCAATGCCATCGGCACAGCCTTCATTATCCATTGGTACAACTACACCATCCACACCATCTTCTAACTGACTGCCTGATGTAGGATAAGCCGTAATCACTACCGGTTTTGCAAACATCTGTGCTTCTCTGACTGTAACGCTTTTTCCCTCATACCTGCTTGGCTGTACATACAGATCACATGCCCTAATGTACGGATATGGATTCTCTTTTTTCCCAAGAAGAATGACATACTCTTCCATCTTTGATTCGGCTATCTTCTGTCGAATCAATTCTTCATCTCCGCCAAATCCGATAATGTACCATTTTACTTTGAATCCCTTTTTTAACAGACAAGAACAAATAGCTGGCACATTATCAAAATTTTTAGCAATGCAATAACGTCCTATCGAGAGAAGACGAAATCCATCTTTTATGACCGGCATTTCGTTTTCTCCGTCAAAAGCCTCGGCATCTTTTCTAATAATTGACTGTGGAAGAATATTTTCTACTTCCATCATATTTCCTCTAAGCTCGGGAAAAAGTTTAGTAAATGTTTCTCCACATGCCGAACTGACTGCTACTATCTTGTCTAACCCACTATAGGATTGTCTCAATTCTTCATAATTGATTCCTTCCACAGAAGAATAATCTGTATGAATCCATCCTACTTTGCATCTTGCATCTACGTGATCCCTGATCAGATCAAACGGCAGGAAAAAACTCATTGCCAGATCATACGTTCCCGAAAGCTTCTTTACCTCATGTTTCAAAATCAGATTCCAGGAATCATCATTTGGAAGATGCCGAACCCCATCTATGATTCGTCTCCAGACCGAATAAAATGCCCCATGCTTTATCTTAGTCATCAGCGATTCTCTAGTATAAGCCAGTTCCTTAACCTCTGGTAAGATATTAACATTTTTATTAATCTGGGAATAAAGGCTTCCATGATGCCCATATAAAAAGAGGTCCACACTATATTGTTCATAATCTATAGCATCTAAAAGACCAATCAGGCTTTTTTCAATACCACCTAATTCCATTGGTCCCGTAAATACTACTAAAAGTTTCTTTTTCATATTCATTCCTTTATCACTGCTGATGGAATACACTTGTATTCAGTACTTTTTACATATTTCTTTGCATCTTGAAACCCTTGTATCATTGCAGCATTTAAGTCTGCATTCGAGCGTCCGGCACGCATCAATACTCTCTGATAGAGTTTCTGCATCTGTATATAATGCCAGATGCAGAGTTTTTCCCATCCTTTATTCAAAACATTTGATGTACATTGATAAATGTGCCGGTACCAGAAAACATAATGATTATATGCTGCCGCATAGACCGGTTCTGTTCGCAAAGTCTGTGTAGATGTCTTTGCATCGTTGTGTAAATACTTTGCATCAGATACCACGCAACTATGATGTCCATTATTTTGTAACTTGTAGAACAAAATACGATCCTCAAATGCGGAATAACCATTTTTTTCTGCCCACATTTCATCTTCAAAACGAACGTGTTTCATAGCTTCAGTACGAATAAAAAAACAAGTTCCAGGTAAAGATTCCGTCTTGTAAATACGATGGGAAGAAGTATCTA
>CALMUC010000109.1 GCA_937872845.1 uncultured Lachnospiraceae bacterium
TAACGGTAAAAGGGCGGATTCGAAAGAGTTCGTCCTTTTATTCGTTTTATACAAAAACAAGTTATATCTCAATTAATGCTTTTTTTACATTTAAATTATATTATCTCAAACAAGATAAAATACCGCAACAAGAATTTGTACAATTTTCAATCATAATTTTTTTTATTTATCTTGTTTAAATAACAACTGTAAATGTAATTTTCCCATCCTTATATCCTGCTGTTATTTTTCCCTTAAACATCTTTACAAGACTATCTGCCATTGACAGACCTATACCAAATCCTTTTTTTGCATTATTATGAGATTGATCTTCCCGATAAAATCTTTCAAAAAATCTTGAATAATCAACATTTTTTCCTTCTTCATACGAATTTGTTACCGAAAGTACTGCATTTTTACCTTTTCTTTCAAGTATAACGGTTACAGTTCCATTATCGTCACAATATTTCACTGCATTATCAACAAGTATACTTACAATTTCTCTTGCACCTTTTTCATCTGCATTAATTTTTATATCAGGAGCAATCTTACTTTCAATTTTCTTCCCTTCTGTCTCGGCGACAGCTTGAAAAGATTCTACAACATCTGATGCTTCATGCGAAAAATTAACTTCTGCAAGAATAATATCCTGACGTTCCTCCAATTTGGAAAGAATAACTAACTGGCTTACCAGGCCGGACATTCTGTTTATCTGACGTTTATTACTTTCAGTCCATTCAGATTTTCCATTCATCATCTCCATAACTTCTGTATTTGCTGAAATAACTGCCAAAGGTGTTTTTAATTCGTGACTGGCATTTGTAATGAATTGTTTTTGAGCCTGCATATTTTTTGCAATAGGTGATATCGCTTTTCTTGAAAAAATTGAAAGAACGAGTGCCAGAAGCATCATACTTATTGCTCCGATATACGCTGAGAACTTGACAAGATTATGTACTGTTTCAATTCTTTTTGTACAGTCAAGAAAGAACACATCTCGAATACCATTTTTTCCATCTTTTTTCATATATGCATATGAATATCCATCCCAGGATAAAATTCCTTTTTCTCTTGTATTTGACTTTGCTATTTTTTTAAATTCAGCCAGATCTCCTACGTCAACCGCTGCAATATGTGAATTATCAAATTTTGTTACTTTTCCATTTTCAAGATGTATAGAAAAATACCGTGTTTCGTATTTTGTCTCAGGCGTTATATCTAAATCCTTTGCTTTTATAATATTTTCACTATCATCTGGTTCCGGAATTTCTCCACTATGCTGAACCAGAATTTCCAATGTCTCATAGGCTTCTGACATGACATTTCTATATGAAATTATATTTACTGCACCGAGAACTAAAATCAAAACTACTAAAGCTGATGCAGAAGCCACTCCGATAAACTTCCACTTTAATTTTTGGATCATATTCAGTTCTCCTTTCAATTGCTATGCTTCATCTGTCTTTATAAGCATATAACTTTCGCCTTGATTTCCAGTTATCCTAAGATTTGCATCGATTGAACTCAATTTTGTTCTGAGATAAGAAACATAAACCCATACGACTCCACTGTCCTCTTTGTCCTCTTTGTCCTCTTTTTCATCTTTCCAGACTTTCTGATATATCTCATCTGTTGTAAATGCTTTTCCAGGACTGCGCATAAACAGTTCCATAA
Organism: uncultured Lachnospiraceae bacterium; assembly: GCA_937872845.1. Lineage (GTDB taxonomy): Bacteria > Bacillota > Clostridia > Lachnospirales > Lachnospiraceae > Eubacterium_Q. The sequence continues at coordinate 1,654 of CALMUC010000109.1, forward strand.
GTTTAGATTCTTTACTTGCCAGTCTGACTGAATTTTCACTCTTAAGTTCCTGTTCAGAAAGGTTAAGTGTAACGCTTCCAAAAACAATTTTAGAGCCATTATATGTTTCACGGCGTCTTGTCATTGAACGGATTCGTGCCATAAGTTCTGCCATTGCAAATGGTTTTGTCAGATAATCATCTGCCCCCGCATCCAGTCCGGTAACCTTGTCATCCATTTCAGCTTTTGCGGTAAGAAATAGTGCAGGTGTCATATCTCCTGCCTTACGAATTTCAGTCAAAGCTGTAACACCATCTTTTTTGGGCATCATAATATCAAAAATGAAACAGTCAAATGCATTTTCATGTGCAGCTGTTTCTGCAGCTTCACCATCAAATACTGCCGTCACATCATATCCACTATGTGAAAGCACTGCAACAAGTGCATTAGATAAATCTTTCTCATCTTCTGCAAGTAATATTTTCAAATGTATCACCCCCATATTATAATATATTAATTATTTTCACTGTTAATCAAGTCCCGAATTGTCTGCATTGAAAGATCGCATGATGCAAGTTCATCTGCACATCGTTTTAATTCACTGCCCAATATTTTCTGATTCGGAACATTTTTTTTATAACGCATTTTATGTTCAAGAGCCGCCCATGTATCCATAGCAATAGTTCGAAGCTGAATTTCAACAAAATATTCCCCCGGTCTTTTCCCATCCACGTCTTCAAATGGTGTTTCTATTTTTATTATCATATGATAACTTCGATAACCATTTGGTTTTTCTTTTTTTATATAGTCCTTTATCTGAACAACTTCTGTATTTTCAAACCCTCTTATTTTATCTGCCATTTTATATACATCATCACGGAATGAGCATACTATACGCAGTCCAATAGCATCATATACATTTCTTAGTGCACTATATGAATCAATTGAAAATCCCTTACCCGCCAATTTTTCACGCATACTCTGATCTGCTTTTATCCGTCCAGACAAATGTTCATAACCATTTTCACCGGTTTCAGCAAGTATTATATTATTTTCACTTTCAAGTTTTTTCTCTAATGATTCAAGTATTTTTTCCATATTTGGAAGGTATTTGCCGTATATAGTTTCATTATTTTCATATGTGTCTTTCATCACAAATGACCTCTGTTTCTAATAATTTAATTATTTTTTGCAGTAATTTTCCCGACAAATTTATAACATTATTTTCATATGGCATAATTATAAATCAATTACCTTAAATATTTCTGAAAAGTCTGTGAAAAAAAGCCTGCCAGGCATTTTGATATGTATATATAGAATCTTATACACATACCAATTTTTCTGACAGGCTTTTTACTATTCATCTGCATCTGCAGATTTTTGTATGTCAACTTCTGACATAAGTTCATTATAAATTTTTGTAAGGACCTGATTAAATGTATCATATTCAGATGGAGTTAATGCATCTTTCAATCGTTTTTCAACAATATCAAGATATTTTTCATTAATATTCCAATACTTATAATACTTTTCTGTCGTAGCAAGATGATATTCCCGCTTATCTTTTTCTGACTGGATTTTTTTTACATACCCTTTTTTTATGAGTGAATTCACTTTATATGTAGCGTTCGGCGACGATATACCAATAAAATTTGCAAATTCATTAATTGTCGGATTTCCAAGATTACCAATAATTTCTACGCAGTATGCTTCCGTAGTTGTCAGACTCAGTTCACGACTCTGAATCCTGTGAAATACATCCCGATAATAATGAAGCCGGAATTTTGAATATACCAGTGATAACGGATTAATATTATTTTCTGTCTCATTACTGCTCATAATGCACCTCAAAATCTACTGCTTATTGTCATTACCAATTGCAAATGATATTTCCGCCTGTGCTGCCACTTTTCCATCAACTGTTGCAACAGCCTTTCCAAATCCTACAGGTCCGCGACGTTCAGTAATTTCACATCTCAAATGCAACACATCTCCAGGTTTAACCTGTTTTCTGAATCTTGCATTTTTTATCCCGCCAAAAAATGCAATTTTACCTTTACTTCCTTCTTCTGAAAGAATTGCAACTGCTCCTGTCTGCGCAAGCGCTTCAATTATAAGAACCCCCGGCATAACATGTTCTTCTGGAAAATGTCCCTGAAAAAACTGTTCATTCACAGTAACACATTTAATCCCTTCAGCCCAGACTCCGGGTTCAAAATCCGTAATTTTATCAACAAGCTGCATCGGATAACGGTGCGGAAGTATTTTCTGAATCTGATTTGAGTTCAGTTCCATTTCAGCCCTCCCATTTTTTGAAAATCACACATGCATTATGGCCGCCAAATCCAAGAGAATTTGATGCAGCATATTTTATGTCAGCATTTCTTCCTTCATTTGGAACAATATCAAGATCACACTCAGGATCAGGTACTTTATAATTAATTGTTGCAGGAACAAAACTGTCCTGAAGTGCCTTTGTTGAAAGAATGGCCTCTACTGCTGATGCCGCGCCAAGCAGATGTCCTGTCATTGATTTTGTTGAACTGACCATAAGTTCTTTTGCATGACTTCCGAATGCAATTTTAATTGCTTTCGTTTCACCTGCATCATTAAGATGTGTTGATGTACCATGTGCATTAATATAATCAACATCTTCAGGCTTGATATCAGCATCATTTATCGCTTCAGTCATACATGCAGCAGGGCATTCTCCTGTAGGATCCGGTGCAGTCATATGATATGCATCACAGCTTGTTCCATATCCAACAATTTCCCCATAAATCTTTGCACCACGTTTTTTTGCATGCTCAAGTTCTTCAATAATTAAGATACCTGCACCTTCACCCATAACAAATCCGCCTCTTTCAGCATCAAACGGAATAGATGCACGACTTGGATCATTTGCTGTATTAAGTGCTTTCATCACATCAAATCCGCCAAGTCCAAGTTCACAAATGCAGCCTTCTGCGCCTCCACATAGCATTACATCCTGATACCCGTCACGAATTTTATGAAATGATTCACCTATTGCATTATTTCCGCTTGCACAGGCTGTTACTATGCTTTCACATCCGCCTTTAAATCCTGAAAAAATAGCAATCTGACCTGCTGCCATATTTGATATTGCCATAGGAATAAAGAAAGGTGAAATCTTCTCAAACCCCTTTTCTTCACCTCTTGCATAATTTTCCTGAATAGTCTTAAGTCCGCCAATACCTGAAGAAACAATGGTTCCACAACGATATGGATTTTCTTTTGCAATATCGATTCCCGAATCCTTAACCGCTTCTTTCGCCGCTATCATTGCAAACTGCGTATATCGGTCCATTTTTCTTATTTCTTTCTTGTCAAGATATTTTTCCGGATCATATTCCTTTACTTCACCTGCAATTTTTACCTTAAAATCTGCTGTATCTATCTGTGTTATCGGCGCTATACCACACACACCCTTTTTTGCACTGTCCCATGTTTCTTCAACATCATGTCCAATAGGATTTATTGTCCCCATTCCTGTAATTACAACTCTTTTTTTCATTATTATCACATTCCTCCCGTTACTTCGAGTACCTGTCCTGTAATATATGATGCTTCATCTGATGCAAGAAATGCTACAGCATTTGCAATATCTTCCGGTGCAGCTGCCCTTCCAAGCGGAATCATTTTTATCATATTTTCCTTCACAGCGTCAGAAAGTCCATTTGTCATGTCGGTCTCTACATATCCCGGTGCAACTGCATTACATGTAATATTTCTCGTTCCAAGCTCCTTAGCAAGTGATTTGGTCATACCAATAACCCCAGCTTTTGCAGCTGAATAATTTACCTGACCTGCATTTCCATTAACACCAACAATACTGCTGATATTTACAATCCTGCCATACCTCTTTTTCATCATAAGCTTCGAGCATGCTCGCATTGCATAAAAAACTCCACGAAGATTAGTATCTATTACACTGTCAAATTCTTCATCCTTCATTCTTATAATCAGATTATCTGCAGTTATCCCTGCATTATTAACAAGAATTTCTACTGACCCATTGAGTTTTACAGCTTCAGCAAACAATTTATCTATATCTTCTTTCGAAGAAATATCAGCCTGAACCGCAATTGCTTTTACTCCAAAAGTCTCACAGATTTTTACAACTTCATCTGCTTCTTCTTTATTTTTACGATAACATGTAACAATGTCTGCACCCTCTTAGATCGGAAGAGCGT
>CALMUC010000110.1 GCA_937872845.1 uncultured Lachnospiraceae bacterium
TTATTATTATTATTATTATTATTATTATTATTATTATTATGCGACATTACATTTACGGAGGTACAACAAATTAAATGTCATATGGAACAGGCGTACTGCTGATTATAGTTTGTCTGATTTTTTCAGCTTATTTTTCAGCAACTGAAACAGCTTTTAATACGGTAAACAGAATAAAGCTGAAGAACATGGCGGAAAAAGGAGATAAGAATGCAATACTTGTTCAAAAACTTTTAAATCAATATGAAAATTTCATAACAACGATTTTAATTGGAAACAATATTGTAAATATTAGCGCTACATCTATTGCGACTGTTCTTTGCGTAAAATATTATGGAGAAGATAAAGGACCGGCACTTGCAACTTTATATATTACAATACTTATACTGATATTTGGAGAAATTACTCCTAAGACTGTTGCTGTTGGACTGGCAGAGACATTCTCGAGATTATCAGCTCCATTTTTGAAAATATTGCTTTTTATTTTTATGCCTATTACATTTTTATTTGGATTATGGCAAAAAGCAATGCTGAAAATTTTCAAACCAAAGGATAGAAAATCTGTTACTGATGATGAAATACTTACCATTGTTAAAACTGCAGAAGAGGAGGGAGAGATTGATAAACAGGAAAGTGCTCTTATTTATAATTCTATAGATTTTAATGAGACTTTAACGGAAGAAATACTTACTCCGAGGGTGGATATTGAGGCTGCTGAAGAACATAGTTCAAAACAAGAAGTGAAAAATTTGTTTGCAAGAACCAAATATTCCCGTATTCCGGTTTATAGAAAAGATGTAGATCATATAATAGGTGTTCTTTATCAAAAAGATTTCTATAATAAAGTTTATGAATCTGATAAACCTGTTAATTCAATTATTCGCCCTGTTATTTATACATCTGAATATAAACCGATAGGTGAATTATTCAGAGAACTTCAGAAAAAGAAAATTCATATGGCAGTTGTTATTGATGAATATGGTGGAACACGTGGAATTGTTACAATGGAAGATATTCTTGAAGAACTGGTTGGTGAAATATGGGACGAACATGAGGAAGCTGAACCGGAATTTCAAAAGTTGTCTGATAAAGAATACAGAGTGAGCGGATCTGGAAATCTTGCCAAACTTTATGAAAAATTTAATCTGGAACCTATTGAGGATCCTGAGGCTGTTACTGTGAGTGGATGGCTGATAGATGAAATAGGACATCTTCCAAAGGCAGGAGATTCATATAAAATAGGGAGATTTTCTATTCGCATCAGGAAAGTTGACAGTCATGTTGTTGAAGAGGCTGATATAAAATATGTTATTTCTGAAAAAACTGAAGAAGAATAGTATATAAATTTAGTAATAAAATGTTTGACAACATTGGAACGCATCTGTATAATATCAAAAGTGTGATTTTTCAAGGAGGTGTAATTAGCATGTCTATTTGTCCTAAGAATAAGATTTCAAAAGCAAGACGCGATAAGAGAAGAGCAAACTGGAAGATGTCTGCAGTAAATCTTGTTAAGTGTCCAAAGTGTGGTGCATTGATGATGCCACACAGAGTATGCAAGAACTGTGGTTACTATAGCAACAAGCAGATTGTAGAAGCTAAGGCAAACTAAGGTTTAAATCTGAAAAATAAGACCGTGCGGCAAAAGTGCTGCGCGGTTTTTTTTTCGCGCTTTATTTCGTTTTCCTGAATCCTTGCATTGATAGGCAAATTATCTTAAAATATAAAAGTTATATTGTTTTTTTGTAAAGTATAAGTTGATTTTGGGTGGAGGAACTAATTTTGAATGAAGAAGTTCGAATTGTAATAGATACAATAGGTGGAGATAACGGAACGTCTGTTATGGTTAAAGGTGCAATTGAGGGTTTGAAAAAATACGATAATTTGAAAATCATTTTTACCGGGCATGAATCTGAAATAAAGAAAATTCTTGATTCTTACGATTGTGATATGTCTCGAGTTGAAATAATAAATACTACGGAGGAAATCTCTCTTAATGAATCTCCGGTAAAAGCCGTTCGCGAAAAAAAAGATTCTTCACTTGTTGTTGGTATGATGAAATTGAAAAATAATGAAGCTGATGCTTTTGTATCAGCAGGTAGTTCTGGAGCTGTACTTGCAGGAGGGCAGTTTATTGTAGGACGAGCAAAGGGAGTAAAAAGAACGCCGCTTGCTCCACTTATACCTACATCACACAATCCATCACTATTGATTGATTGTGGAGCAAATGTGGATGCAAAACCAGAGGTTCTTGTTCAGTTTGCTGAAATGGGAACAATTTATATGAAAAGTGTCTGCAATGTTAAAAATCCTACAGTTGCAATTGTTAATATAGGGGTTGAAGAGGAAAAAGGAAATGCGCTTGTAAAGGCGGCATATCCTTTATTAAAGGCTGATAAGAAAATAAATTTTATTGGAAGTATAGAATCCAGAGAAATTCCATTTGGAAAAGCTGATGTTATTCTTACTGAAGCATTTGTTGGAAATGTTATATTGAAACTCTATGAAGGACTTGCAAAGATGATTATTGGAGAAATTAAAGGTGCAATGTTTTCATCATTTAAGAGTAAATTAGGTGCACTTCTGATAAAAGGATCTCTTAAATCAACGGTTTCAAAATTTAATGCTTCTGATAAGGGAGGTGCACCTCTTTTGGGACTTAAAGGACTTGTTGTAAAAATTCATGGAAATTCAAAGGAAAATGAGGTTATTTCAGCAATACAACAATGTATGACTTTTATAAAAGAAGATGTAAGCGGAAAAATAATACGTGGATTTGAAGATGACAATGTTGAGTGATACTTGGAGTTTATAAGTATCAGTAGAATAATATTATTTGTATGTTTTTATATGAAAATGGATTCATCATATACGTAAGCTGATAGATTAAATGAAAAAAGAAAGAAGTGTAAATATAAATGGATTATACAGAATTGGAAAAAATGCTGGGATATCATTTTAATGACCCTGGAAGACTTGATGTTGCATTTACACATAAATCATATTCAAATGAGCTTCATATAAAGAGAGATTCATATGAGAGATACGAATTTTTAGGAGATGCAATTCTTGAATTTATTTCGAGTGATACACTTTTTCAGGAATATCCTGATCATACAGAGGGACAGCTGACTAAATTGCGCGCGAGTCTTGTGTGTGAATACACATTGTCACAAATAACACGGCAATTAGGTTTTGGAAAATATCTGTATCTTTCACATGGAGAAGAACTTACAGGAGGTCGAGATCGTTCATCGATATTGTGTGATCTTTTTGAATCTGTACTTGGAGCTATATATATTGATGGTGGGATTGAACCGGCTAAAGAATATGTAAATAAATTTTTATTGACAGATATTGAAAAAAAGACAACTTTTCATGATGCTAAGTCTATATTACAGGAGTTTGCTCAGGGACATGGGGAGTCGTTAATATATAAAGCGATTTCTGAAAAAGGGCCAGAGCATAGGAAACAATATGAAGTGGCAGCTGTACTTGACGGTAAAGAAATGGAACATGGTGTTGGCAGCACAAAAAAAATGGCAGAACAGGTAGCTGCACATAAAACAATTCTGAAAATAAATCTTGAGGATTAGGTGATAAACAGATATGTATTTAAAGAGCATAGAGGTGAATGGTTTTAAGTCTTTCGCAAATAAAATTGATTTCAGATTTGAAAAGGGTATTACTGGTATTGTGGGGCCAAACGGTTCAGGAAAAAGCAATGTTGCAGATGCTGTTAGATGGGTTCTTGGAGAGCAAAGTGCGTCAAAACTTCGCGGTAATAAGATGGAGGATGTAATTTTTGCAGGAACTGAAAGCCGAAAACCGATGGGGGCAGCATATGTTGCAATAACTTTGGATAATTCAGACCATAGTCTTCCTATAGATTATAGTGAAGTTACTGTTGCCAGAAGAGTTTACAGAAGTGGAGAAAGTGAATATCTTATCAATGGAACAGTAAGCCGGCTTAAAGATGTAATGAGCATGTTTTTTGATACTGGTATAGGTAAAGAGGGATATTCAATTATAGGGCAGGGACAGATTGAACGGATACTTTCTGATAAACCTGATGAAAGAAGAGCACTTTTTGATGAGGCGGCAGGAATCGTAAAATATAAAAAGAATAAACAGATTACTGAAAAACAGCTTGAATCTGAACATGATAATCTTAATCGTGTAAATGATATTCTTTCTGGTCTTGAAGACCGCGTTGAACCTCTCAGACTTCAGGCAGAAAAGGCAAAAACATATCTTGAATATAAAGATGAACAAAAGAAGCTTGATATAAATACATTTCTTGCAGAGATAGATGTAATTCGTGAAAAAATCAAAGAAATAGAGACTTCTCAGGAGATTACGAAAAGAGATATATCTGAAAAACAAAAAGTATTTGAAGAAACAAAAAATGAATATGAGCGTCTTGAAAATGAAATAAGTATGGTAAGGGAAGCTATAGATACTTCAAAATTTGAAATAAATACAAAAAAGGTTGAAATAGAACATATTTCGGGAGAAATTCGTGTAATAGAAGAAAAACTTTCCTCAGAAGATATAAGAAAAAAAGAAACATTGGAAGAAATAAATCGCTTAGAAAAAGAAAAACTTGAAATTGAGAAAACTCTTGAGGAAAACAGTAATAAAGAAAATGAAATAAAAAAAATATATGAATCAGGAAAATCAAAGCTTGATGATATAGAAAAAAGACGCATTGAAATTTCGGAAGAAGTTGCAAAAATAGAGGATAAGATAAGTGGTGCAAATTCAGATATTATTGAATTTGTAAGTAAAGGCAGCGAACTACGTGAAAAGAGAGCAAGATATGATGCTATGCTTGAAAATATTGAACTTCGAAAAACGGAATTGAAGGGAAAATATCTTTCTGACAGGAGTGATGAAGAAAAAGCAAAGTCTGATAAAGAAACTCTTGAAAGTGAGGCTGAAAACTTAGAGGAAGCAGAGAAAAAAAATGAAGAGAAGCTTTCAAAATGTGAAGCCGGACTGCGGGCATCAACGGATAGAATAAGTACAGTTCATTCTGAAATAGATAATAATAACCATGAGATAATAAGGCTCAGATCCAGACTTGAAAATCTGCGTAATCTTGCGGAAAGATATGAAGGTTATGGAAATAGCATTCGTCAGGTTATGGAACAAAGGAAAACACATAGAGGAGTTGTGGGAGTTGTTGCAGATATTATATCTGTTGACGAAAAATATGAAACAGCAATTGAAACTGCACTGGGAGGAAGTATCCAGAATATCGTTACTGAAGATGAAGAAACGGCTAAGAGTATGATTTCATACTTGCGTTCAAATAAAATGGGCAGAGCTACATTTCTTCCAATTACTGCGATGTTTTCACGCGGAGGAGTAAATCAGGATGCATTATCAGAAAAAGGCGTAATAGGAGTTGCATCTGAACTTGTGAAAACTGATCCGAAGTACCAGAAAGTTATTGACAGTCTGCTTGGCAGATCTATTGTAGTTGATAATATTGATTCAGCAGTAATGATTGCACGTAAATATCATCAGTCACTCAGACTTGTTACCCCTACAGGTGAACTTATAAGTCCCGGAGGGGCGATGTCTGGTGGAGCATTCCGAAACAACAGTAATCTGCTTGGAAGAAAAAGGGAATTGGAAGAAATTCAGGCAGAGATAGGAAAGCGTACAGATGTTCTTAGAAAAGCTAAAGAAGAAGAAACTTCTGTATTAATGAAAAGAGATTCTTTAAAAGAAGAAAAAAATAATATTTCTGATGAACTTGGAAGAATACGAATAGATAAGAACAGTATTGCAATAAGACTGAAAAATATTAAGGATTCTATACTTACAATAGAAAAAGATTTTGAAGCAATAAGAAGAGAAAATAGAGAACTTGAAGAACAGACGAGTACAATAAATATAAATAAAAAACAACTTGATGATAGCGGAAAACAGCAGGAATCAATGATTTCAGAGAGAAAAGAAAAAATTTCCGGATTTGATTTTGATCTTGCTGATAAGAAGAAAGAGAAGGAAACGATAGATAGAAAGTTGAATGAAGCTAAACTTTCTTTAAATACAACTGAGCAGGAGCTTATGTTTATTAATCAGAATAAAACCGGAATAAAAAAGACACTTGAGAAAAATAAAGAACAGACAGACAATTATAAAGAACGTCTTTTTACAGGTGATGCTGATGCTGAAGTATTTAATAAAGAAGTTGAAGCAAAGAAAAAAGAAATTAAAGAAGCTGAAATAAAAATAAATGAACTCAGCCAGAAGCTTAATAAGGATTCAGCAAGAGAAGAAAAAATAAGTTTAAGCCATAAAGCTTTTTTTGATGAAAGAGAATCATGCAGTAAAGAAATATCTGGACTTGAAAAAGCTGACATGAAACTGGGAATGGAACTTGAAAAGTTAAATGAAGCACGCGATGAGAAATCAAATTATATGTGGGAGGAGTATGAACTTACATATAGTTCAGCTGAAGCGTTAAAAACTCCGGGAATAGGGAATGATCAGGAGTTAAAAAAGGCTTCTGCTGAAGTTCGAAGGAAAATTAAGGAACTTGGAGAAGTTAATGTTGGTGCTGTTGAAGAATTTGATGAAGTATTTAAACGTTATAATTTTTTAAAAACACAGCATGATGATATTATTGAGGCTGAAAACAATCTAAAAAATATCATTCAAAACCTTGATATTGCAATGAAAGATCAATTCTCTGAAAAGTTTAAAGAAATACAGACGATGTTTTCTAAAGTATTCAAGGAATTATTTGGAGGAGGCAGAGCAACGCTTTCACTGGTTGATGAAAATGATCTTCTGGAAACAGGAATTATAATTAATGCTGAACCGCCAGGAAAAAAACTCCAAAATATGATACAGCTTTCCGGAGGGGAAAAGAGCCTTACAGCAATAAGTCTTCTTTTTGCAATTCAAAGTTTGAAACCATCACCATTTTGTATTCTTGATGAAATTGAAGCCGCTCTTGATGATTCTAATGTTGGCCGTTTTGCCGGATATTTGCATAAACTGACAAATCATACTCAGTTTATTGTCATTACTCACAGAAAAGGAACAATGGAAGCTGCAGATATTCTTTATGGAATAACAATGCAGGAAAAAGGTATATCAAGACTTGTATCTGTAAATTTGATTGAAAATCAGCTTACAAACTGATATGGAGGGTTTCAAATTGGGATTTTTTCAAAAATTAAAGGAAGGTCTGAAAAAGACTAGTAATAATATTGCAAATGCATTTCAAGCAAATGAAATAGATGACGATTTTTACGATAATCTGGAGGAAACACTTATATCTGCAGATATGGGATTTGAAACAACAGAAAAAGTGATTGAAGAATTAAAAGTTAAAGTCGAAGAACTTCATTTGAAAAGTGCAGAACAATGTAAACAAATGGTTATGGACTCACTTAGAAATCAGATGTTCGTCAGTTCTGCTGCTTATGGATTTGAAGATGCACATACAATTGTATTTATAATTGGTGTAAATGGAGTTGGAAAAACTACATCTGCAGGTAAACTTGCTGCACAATATAAACAACGTGGGAAAAATGTTTTGATTGCAGCAGCTGATACATTTCGAGCTGGAGCAATTGACCAGCTTAAAACATGGGCCGACAGAGCTGATGTAGAAATGATTTCACAGGGTGAGGGTTCAGATCCTTCAGCGGTTGTATTTGATGCAGTATCTGCTGCTAAGGCAAGAAAAACTGATATTCTTCTTATAGACACTGCAGGCAGACTTCATAATAAAAAGAATCTCATGGATGAACTTTCAAAGATGCGTCGGGTTATTGAAAGAGAATATCCTGAAGCCTATGTTGAAACATTGATAGTTCTTGATGGATCTACCGGTCAAAATGCACTTGAACAGGCAAGACAGTTTTCTACTGTTACAAAAATCAACGGAATAATTCTTACTAAAATGGACGGAACTGCAAAAGGTGGAATTGCTGTTGCAATACAGTCAGAACTTAAGGTGCCGGTCAAGTATATTGGTGTAGGTGAAAAGATAGATGATCTTCAAAAATTTGATTCTGAACAGTATATAAATGCATTGTTTAGTGGTTTTGGTGAAGAATCTGATATTGAAATTCTTGCAAATGCAAGTGAAGAAGAAGATAATGATGAACAGTAATAAAAATTAATGGATAAAATATAGCAAAGGCAGGTTGAAAAAAATGGATAGTATCACCAGAGAAAAATGTGAAGAAGCATACGAAATAGTTTCAAAAGTAGCACGCAACACGGGACTTATTGAAAGTGAGTATCTTAGCGCAAAGACTGGAAATAAAGTTTATCTTAAACCTGAAAATATGCAGGTTACAGGAGCTTATAAGATTCGTGGTGCTTACTATAAAATCAGCCAGCTGACCGATGAAGAGAGAGCAAAGGGACTTATTACAGCCTCAGCAGGAAATCATGCACAGGGAGTTGCGTATGCAGCTAAAGCATATGGAGCTAAAGCAGTTATCGTAATGCCGACAACAACACCTCTTATAAAGGTTAACCGCACTAAGAGCTATGGGGCAGAAGTTATCCTTCATGGTGATGTCTATGATGAAGCATGTGATTATGCAATTCAGTTGGCAAAAGAAAATGGATATACATTTATTCATCCATTTGACGATCTTGGGGTTGCAACAGGTCAAAGTACTGTTGCAATGGAAATATTTAAAGAACTTCCATTTGTTGATACAATACTCGTTCCTATTGGAGGGGGCGGACTGGCAACAGGAGTTTCTACACTTGCCAAAATGTTAAACCCTAAAATAAAGGTTATAGGTGTTGAACCGGCAGGTGCAAACTGTATGCAGGTTTCACTGAAAAATGGTAAAGTTACTACACTTCCAAGTGTAAATACAATTGCTGATGGAACTGCAGTGAAAACACCTGGAACTAAAATATTCCCATATATTCAAAAAAATATAGATGAAATCATTACGATTGAAGACAGTGAGCTTGTTGTAACGTTCCTTGATATGATTGAAAATCATAAAATGATAGCAGAAAATTCAGGACTTCTTACTGTAGCTGCTTTAAAGCATTTAAAACCAGAGGGAAAGAAAGTTGTTTCCATAATTTCAGGTGGAAATATGGACATAATTACACTTTCTTCTATTGTAAGAAATGGACTTATTGCAAGATCAAGAATATTTACAGTATCAG
>CALMUC010000111.1 GCA_937872845.1 uncultured Lachnospiraceae bacterium
ATTTTTCTATAAAAATCTTTTGCAGATCATAGTAACGGAATGGAAAATGAACAGGTTCAAGACCATAGTATTTTATATTTTCCTGCAGAACGCGAATATCTGAACGTCCCCATGTACATAACATAAAATCTTTTCCACACCATTCACGAAATTTACTGCATACCTCTGTAAACGGATATCCGTTCTTAATAAGATATCCTTCATCATATGTCAGAATCTGTCTGATATGGTGTTCAAATTTTTTAAAAACCTTCGGCTTCACAAGTCCATGGAACTCTTCCAATTTATGAAGATTATCATCAAGTTTCACAGCCCCTATCTCAATAATTTCGCTTGTAAGTCCGTGTTTTATATTATCTGAATATGGATTCTGATTCCACTCCATATCAATTACTACATAATTCATAGATTCTCCAAAACTTTTTTCTGTCAGCCTGTTATATTTTAATTATACACCATAAGTGTAAAAATCCTGTTTGCAGCCCACATCACTATATGATTCATATGATTTTTTTCTTCATATAAATTATATGATTGATATGAAGTACGGGCAAATTATAAAATCAATTCTATATTTTAAGATGAAGCATGAGCATTGTTACATCAGCAGGAGATACGCCTGATATACGTGATGCCTGCCCTATTGACTCAGGTCTTACCTTTTCAAGTTTCTGTCTTGCTTCAATCCTGAGATTTTTCACTTTTGAATAATCAATATTTGCCGGAATCTTTTTGGATTCCATTTTCAGAAAATGCTCTACCTGCTGCTTTTGTCTGGAAATATAACCATCATACTTTATTGAAATATTTATCTGCTCTATTATTTCAGCAGCTGTTATCATATTATGAAAATCAGGTCGTTCCCTATCTATAGGTGCTATGATTTCATAACTCAACTCAGGTCTTTTTATCATATCTGCAAGTGTTACAGCCTTATCAATATCTGCACTGTTATTTTCACGCAAAAACAAAAGTATTTCCTTTGTTGCTCCAACTATTGTATGATTCAGCCTTGCAATTTCACTTTCAATCATCTCACGTTTTTCTGTGAATCTGCTATAACGTGTATCATCTATAAGTCCTATATCATGACCAATACCAGTGAGTCTGAGATCTGCATTATCCTGCCTGAGAAGAAGCCTGTATTCCGCCCGGCTTGTCATCATTCTGTAAGGTTCAGGCGTCGGTTTGGTAACAAGATCATCTATAAGAACGCCTATATATCCGTCTGAACGTCTGAGCACAACCGGACTTTTATCCTGTACAAATCTTGCGGCATTAATACCTGCCATAAGCCCCTGTGCTCCAGCTTCCTCATATCCTGATGAACCATTTATCTGACCTGCTGAAAAAAGTCCTTTTATCTGCTTAAACTCAAGATTTGGTTTCAAATCTGTTGCATAAATGCAGTCATATTCTATTGCATATGCATCTCTTACAATTTCTGCATGTTCAAGTCCGGCAACCGAATGCACCATCCTGTACTGAACATCTTCCGGCATTGATGATGACATTCCGTCAAGATACATTTCTTCTGTAGTCTCACCTTCTGGTTCAACAAAAAGCTGATGCCTGTCTTTATCAGGAAACTTCATGATTTTATCTTCTATTGATGGACAATACCTTGGACCTACACCATGTATTACACCAGAAAAAAGTGGAGAGCGTCCAATGTTTTCACGAATGATCTCATGTGTTTCTTCATTTGTATATGTAAGCCAGCATGAAATCTGATCACGTTTTATATCTTCTTCAGTATTTGTAAATGAAAATGGCTGTATTTTTTCATCGCCCTTTTGCTCTGTCATTTTTGAAAAATCTATGGTCTTTTTATCTATTCTCGGAGGTGTACCAGTCTTGAAACGACGTATTTCAAGACCTGCATCCTTCATTGAATCCGAAAGATGATTTGCTGACATAAGTCCGTTCGGACCTGTAAAAGTCTTCGTGTCTCCATATATACACATGGATTTTAGGTATACTCCTGTACAAAGTACAACTGCAGGTGCATGATAAACTGCTCCGGAATAAACCTTTACACCATGTACACATCCGGCTTCAACAATCAATTCTGTAACTTCTCCCTGCCTTAGTGTAAGGTTGGCCTGTTTTTGCAGTGTACGCCTCATTTCCATTGAATAATTAAATTTATCAGCCTGTGCGCGAAGAGAATGCACAGCCGGTCCTTTTGATACATTCAGCATTTTGGACTGAATATATGTTTTATCAATGTTTTTCCCCATCTCTCCGCCGAGTGCATCAATTTCTCTTACAAGATGTCCTTTTGAGCTTCCGCCGATATTTGGATTGCATGGCATCATTGCTACACTGTCCATACTTACTGTAAATATAATTGTATGCAGTCCCATTCTTGCTGCAGCAAGCGCTGCTTCACATCCCGCATGTCCGGCACCAACTATTATACAGTCATAATTTTCTTCTACATGCATCATTCTACTGCCTTTCAGGTTTACACAATTTCTGTGTTATTTTATCACAAAATATATGCTTTATCAGAAGATTTTATGATATTTTTATTTTCCCATACAGAAATCTTTAAATATTTTATCTGCAAGATCATCTTCTAATGTTTCTCCTATAATATTCCCAAGCGATTCATATGCATCCAGTAAATCTATTGTATACAGATCTTCTTCCATTCCTTCTGCTATGGTATCCTGCACACGTTCAAGTGCCTCATCTGCTCTTATCAGACATGCTTTCTGTCGTGAATTTGTTATATATATCTGATCATTGTAAGAAACTTTCCCACTGAAAAACATTTCTTCTATATTATTTTTCAACTCGTCAAGTCCTGTTTTATTATGCGCTGAAATAGAAATTATACTTACTTTTTCTGACTCTTCTTTTCTGTTATCCATCAATATATTTTTAACATCATCCTCTGTTACAACATTTCCTTTATCCATCTTATTGATAAGACATATAACGGTTTTATGTGTGAGACGCGCAGCAATCTCTCTGTCATACTCTGTAAGTGCCTCAGTACCATCTATAATAAACAATATAAGATCGGCTCTTTCAATTGTTTCCTCTGCCTTTTTTACACCTATTTTTTCAACTGTATCTTCTGTATTTCTTATTCCCGCAGTATCTATCAGTTTAAGCATAGTATTTCCGAGATTCATATATTCTTCAAGTGTATCTCTTGTGGTTCCTGCAACATCTGTTACTATCGCGCGTTCCTGCCCAAGCATCATATTCAGAACAGAAGATTTACCTACATTTGGCCGTCCGACAATTGCAGTTCTGATACCCTCTCTTATCATGCGCCCATCGTCAAATGAATCCGCAAGACTTTTAATTTTTCCACGTATCTCTTTAACTGCTGATTCAAGTTTATACGTGTATCCATCCAGACTATAATGTTCCGGATCATCTAGAGCTGCTTCTATAAACGCTGTTTCATGCAAAATTGTTTCACGCATTGCCGTTATTTTATCTTTCAATTTTCCTGACAGCTGTGAAAGTGAAGTTGAAAGTGCCATATCATTTTCTGCATTTATCACATCCATTACAGCTTCCGCCTCTGTCATATCTATGCGTCCTCCAAGAAATGCACGCTTTGTGAATTCTCCTGGGTCCGCCGGTCTTATTCCCATTTTTGCAAGAAGATCAACTATTTTTTTCATGACAAATGAACCGCCATGACAATCTATTTCTACACAATCTTCCGTAGTATAAGTTGAAGGTGCTTTCATGACAAGGACTATAACTTCATCAATTTTTTTTAAACTTCCAAAATTTTTTGATGTTACTGCATTTTTATTTTCAGAAGTTCCAGCACTTTCGCCTTCAGGGTCTACTATATACCCATATGCTGCCGTAAATGACTTCATATCTGCAACACGTTTTTTGGATGGAGTCACAAAAATCTTATCTACTGTCTTTATAGCATCCCTGCCACTGACTCTGATAATACCAATTGCTGCACTTCCAAGTCCGCTTGCAATTGCACAAATTGTATCTTCTTCTCTCTGCATATTCTATATCTTTACCTTTCTTACAGTTCCTGCGGCATTACAATTCCTATATTTTCAATACATTTTTGCAGTTCTCAAAATTAAAAGCCGGAAATTTTTCAGATTCCCGGCTCTTCTTCTAGTTGAATAATGCAATATTTATTTATAAATCGTATTCCATAACCTTGCAGTTTTCAAGATTAAAATCAAAAAAATCTCTATTCGATAAGCTATTAAAGTATGAATTGATAACTCTGCATACACCACCGTGACTTATTATCATAATATTCTGATCCGATTCACGATATTTAATCTCATCAAGCAGATTATAAATTCTCTGAACTACATGGAGCAGCGTTTCCCCATTTGGATATTCATATCCAAATTGCTCAAACTGGTGCTGGAATCCTGGGGTTGCCTCCGGAGTTCCATCTGTATCACCAAAATCACGTTCCATAAGTCTTTCGTCAAATGTAACTGTAGCACCGATTCTGTCTCCTACAATCAGAGCCGTATCTCTGGCACGTGTAAGAGGTGAAGATATAATTTTATCCACACTGTACTGAACCATGATTTCTGCAAGATCATGTGCCTGCAGAATTCCACGCTTTGTAAGTTCCGCATCTGCTCTCCCACATATCCGCTTTTCAAGATTATATTCTGTCTGACCATGCCGGGCAACATATAGCTTCATAAGCTCTCTCCCCTAAAAAGAAAAAAAGGCCAAAAACCTTGTCTTTCACAAAGTCCTCAGCCCTCCTGGAATGGGCCGCCGGGGGCTCGAACCCCGCACACCCTGATTAAGAGTCAGGTGCTCTACCAAATGAGCTAGCGGCCCGCAAATCTGCTTGATTCACGCATGCTTCATTCAAAGCACTTTTGTAGTATAAATCCATCCCCTTTATTACGCAAGCTTTTTTTTATAATTGTGTTAAATTTGTGAAATTCGCTGAATTTCAAAGTAAAATTTTTGCGTTTTTCATAAAGATTATGCAAATAAAGTCATATTTTACACAAACTCAATATTTTATATAAATCATTCTATAATCATCGCGCGTAAAATTCCGGGGATCACATAATCACGTTTTCCTGCACCGGTTCCTGTCTTGATAATATGAAATGTATCAGGAAGTTCTTCCGCTGTTTTAACTGCTGCTGCAAATGCTGCTCCTGTAGGAGTTACAAATTCTCCTTTTCTGCCTGTCACTGAAAGCGGAAGTTTTTCTGCCTCAGCTATTTTTACAACTGCAGGAACCGGCACCGGAATCACACCATGACGACATCTTATCGTTCCTGTTCCATCTACAACATGTGTAATTATTGTAGACTTTAAATCATACTTTTTAATTATTGTATCGTAACATACAGCAGCAGCAATAATATCTATTATTGAGTCAAGTGCACCTACTTCGTGAAATTGTACTTCTTCCACATTCATACCATGAACAGAAGCTTCTGCATTTGCTATTATTGTAAATATCTTCAGGACGAGTGCCTTTGCATCATCTGTCATGTCCACTTTTTCAATCAATTTCTTTATATCCTTGAACGACCTGTGCAGATGTGTATGTATATGTCCCTCTTTTTCGCCTTTATGAAAATATATATTTTCATGGCTGTGATTATGTTCTTCTATATTACTGTATTCTGCTTCTATATTTTCAGACATATGCTCGTGTCCATACAAATAGTGCATATCATGGTCAGGATTTTCTTCACTCAGGCATACATTAAAATCACACGCAATAATACCAGATTTTACAACATGCCTGATTTGGATATCAAATTCTCCAATATTCAAACTTTTCACACTGTTTAAAGTTTTTTCAAGTGACTCTATGTCCGCTCCAAGATCTATCAAAGCGGCCACTGCCATATCTCCACTTATACCTGTATTGCATTCTATATATAATGATTTGCTTTTTTCAGTCTCGGTCATAATTTACCTTTCATCTGCAAGACGCCACATCTGCGTAGCTACATATCCTGCACCATATCCATTATCAATGTTTACAACTGTTATTCCATTTGCACATGAATTTATCATTGTCAGAAGTGCTGAAATCCCACCCATTGAAGCTCCATATCCAACTGATGTCGGTACTGCAATTACCGGATTGGGAACAAGTCCACCTACGACTGAAGCAAGTGCACCTTCCATTCCTGCTACCGCTATTGTACAACATGCTCCCTGAAGAATTTTTTCTTTTGAAAGAAGACGATGAATCCCACTGACACCTACATCGTAAATTCTTTCTACATTTGCCCCAAAAAATTCTGCTGTTTCCGCTGCTTCCTCTGCTACAGGAATATCAGCCGTCCCTCCAGTACAAATGGCAATATATGATTTTTCTTTATAAAATATTTTATTTTTCGACACACTATTCTCAGTTATATTTTTCGGAGTTACTTTTAAAATTCGTGATACAGGATTATAGACTGCCTCTGGTACCGCCTGCTTTACTATCTCATATTGATGTTCATCTGCCCTTGTGCCGAGAACCTTCCCCTGCAGCTTATATAATCGGGTATATATTCCTACCAGATATTCGTCCGGTTTTCCACTGCAAAACACAACTTCTGGAAACCCTGTCCGCGCCTCGCGGTCCGTATCAAGTTTTGCGTATCCCATTTCTTCATATTCAGACATATCATCCATTCCTTTGCATCTTCATTTTAAAATTCCGCATTTCTATTAAACTTATCTGACGTATTTATTTTATATTTTTTTACTCATCAGGTACTTCAGTTTTTATAGTTTCATTCATACTTCCGGTACGATATCCCTCTAAATCCATTGTGACATAAGTAAATCCAATTATGCGAAATGATTTTATTATTATTTCACGCTTATTAAGAACTTCCATAAGTTCATTACTGCCGACCTCTATCCTTGCAAGCGAATTTCCATGAATTCTGACTCTGATATTACTGAATCCCATGTCAATCATGACTTGCTCTGCTTTATCGACCATTTCCAGCTTTTTATAAGTTATTTCCTCACCATATACAAATCTGGATGCCAGACACGCAAAACTTGGTTTTTTCCATGTTGCAAGACCAATCTCTTTTGAAATACTGCGTATATCCTGCTTGTAGAGTTCAGCCTCTCGAAGCGGGCTTTTTATTTCCAGTTCCGCAACTGCCTTAAGTCCAGGTCTGTAATCCCCATTGTCGTCCATATTTGAGCCTTCAACAACTGTTTCAATTCCGTTTTTATATGCAGTTTTTATGATTTCTGTAAACAGTGCATGCTTGCAAATATAGCATCTGTTAACTGGATTATGTGAAAATCCTTCTATTTTCAACTCGTCAGTATAAATTTCATACTGCGCTATTTTTTCCTTTTTACAAAACTCTTCAGCTTCATTTTTTTCTCTTTCAGGAAATGATACACTGCACGCTGTAACTGCTATACATTTTTCTCCAAGTACATCATGTGCAGTTCTAAGCAAAAATGTTGAGTCAACTCCGCTTGAAAATGCAACAGCAGCAGAACCATAATCTCTTAATATATTTTTAAGTTTTTCATATTTTTCTTCAAGTTCAGCAGTCATATATTTTCTCTCATTCCCAGATGGTCATATTTTTCTTACTTTAGTAAACTTCCAAAATTTTAATTTCCAAAATAATCAGATTTTCTTTTGGGTTGATTCTGTTTTTTCAAGCGTGTGTTCTTTGGTTATCCGTATTTCTACATCCGCAACAGCTTCTGTAAAAATCTTATCATGTGATGATAAGATAATAAGTCTGTCATCTGATTTCAGCATTTTTATATGATGCGTAATCCAATTTTGTGTATCCTCATCGAGCCCGCTTAGTGGCTCATCCATTATTATAACTTTCGGTTCCATTGCAAGTATTGCTGCAAGCGCAACTCTTTTCTTTTCGCCGCCTGAAAGGTTAAATGGCGCACGTTTTCTGAGATTGTCCAAATGAAGCATATGTATGTATTTATCTGCTCTGCTTATACATTCATCTTCTGAAAGCCCCATTTGCACAGGACCAAATAAAATCTCATCCTCAACCGAACTTGTAAAAAGCTGAACCTCACTATTTTGAAATAAAAATCCTTGTTTGCTGTGAAACTTTCTCATGAAGTCTGTCTTTTTCATTTTCTTTTCAGTAATTTCTTCACCGTCAAAAAAATAACGCCCTCTATCCGGAAACGACAGCCCGGTCATGATTCTAAAAATAGATGATTTTCCGCATCCATTCGGCCCATTTATGCAATATGTTTTTCCATAATCAAACGAATATGTGAAATCTCTTATTGCCGTAATTTCACCATAAGAAAATGAAACATTTTCAAATTCCATCACTCCCATAATTTTATCTAAAACCACCTTATTTAAAATTATTTAACGTTATTCAATGTTATATAAATTCATTTAACCTTATTCAAATATATATACACGATAAAATTTATCACGCATAAAAATATCATAAGTAAATCATATTTACCCAGTTTATGCTTTTCTGTAAAATTGTATTTCCCGGCAAATCCTCTTGCTGTCATTGCCTCCGCCGTTTCATTGGCCATACGTTCTGATATAAGATAAGTTGTTCCCATAACACCGCCTGTCGGAGCATTTTTCCATTTTGAACGTCCGATACTTCGCAATCTGACCGCCTCTAGCAATTCTGTGGAAACTCTCCCCAGAATCACAAGAAAATGCACAGTCATATCAATTGTAAGTATTATAACTGAAGGGATTTTTATATCCGACATTACATGCAAAGTTTTCTTCCATGACATAGTTTCATTCAACTCTGCAATTATAAGAATGGACACAAGAACTTTTGAAGTTACAGTTATAAATGATTTAGGACTTCCCATGAATATCGCCGGAAATGTGAATACCGCTGTAAATAAACATGCAGGAATTGTCCTTTTTAAAATATTCCAGATGCTTAGTGGTTTCATTAATGCCAGCCTGACAAATAGCACAGAAAAAACAATTTCCGTAAATGCTGCATTTTTCGTAAGCGCCGTTAATATTATTGTCATAAGCACAGAAAAAAGCCGAAGTCCCGGTGCCACAGCACCATCTCCTCCTGCACTGAAATTTTTATCATTTTTGAGGAGTTCACTTACGACCCCCGCCATTTTATATCCTTTTAAACTATCTTTCATTTTCACCTTATAATAATTTTCATTTACTGGTTATCCGGAAAATCAGAAAAATATTACCAAAAGTTATTATTTCTTCTTAATAAGTGAAAGCAGTTTAAATACTATCACTAAAAATGCAACTCCTATCATCGCAGATAATACATACCCGAATGCTTCCGGAAGTCCGGAAAGTGAATAATCCGGAAAGAGTGCAGTATAATTTATGCCATTTTTCATTTTTTCCGGCGTAAATCCAATACCTGTAGCGGCTATTTCATCTGCTCCCCATTCACCCCACGCAGTTCCGGAAGCAATCAATCCGAGCGGAGTTAATACTATAAGTCCAAGAAGCGGTATCCATGATATGTCTTTAGTCTTTTTACCGTCATGATTCATACTTCTATTGACATTTTCAATTTCTGCGTCCCTGTTTATATAAAGAACAGCAGGTGATGTCTTCTTCAAAAATGCCATAACAGCTGCAGTATAAATCACCTCTGCCGCTCCGGCAAACGTAAGGTGCGCAAGAGCCATTGCCGGAATTGATACATTTAAGCCATAAGGGCAGTATAGCGGCTGCCCGGAAGCATCTTTAAATAAATACGGTTGAATTCCAAACTCAAGTGCCGCCATGAATGCCGCTGTATTTATTCCAATATATGAGCCTATTGCCGTACTTATAAGGTCTTTTTTCTTTCCTTTTATTATTTTTTTCAATAATGACGCAAAGAAATATCCGACAAATGGCATCACAAATGCCATATTAAAACAATTTGCACCAAATGCGAGAACCCCTCCATCTCCAAACAACAATGCCTGAAGCAGAAGTGCAACAGATACTGCAAGACACGCCGCATGCGGACCAATCACCGCTGCAATAAGTGTAGCACCGACAGCATGTCCGGTTGTACCGCCCGGAACCGGAACATTGAACATCATACCTGCAAATGAATATGCTGCTCCTATTCCAATTTTAGAAATATTCTCCGTTGACATATCTTTACGAACTTTTTTTACTGAAACTGCCCATACCGGTACCATTACAGCTGCCATTGCAGCACATGTAACCGGACTAAGGTAATTATCTGGAATGTGCATAATATTTTACTTTTTTATCTTCCTCCATATTTATTAAAAAAAAGTATACAAAACGGGCGCTATCTATACCCACTTTGTATACTTTCAAATATACCGTATTAAATGCTTCAGCATTTGTCAGACTTCATATCTGCATCTTATTATAGTAAATATCTGATTTTTTTTCAACATTTTCATAATCAGCCTGCAGTCCGAATTTCAAAATCATCCTATCTTCCAAATAAAAAGAACTCAGGAATCAGTTGACATAGAACTGATATTATACACATCAGCCACGTCATTTTAATCGAAAGCTCCATTTTCTTTTTTATTTTTGTTGAAATTAAAATAATTCCTCCGATAGCTGTTATGTATGGTACACAGAAAAGTACCCATGGCAAATATTTATTTGCCCATACCGGTACCGCATTTCCAACATTTTCAGGTGTAGAATAAGCAAGCATAGTTGCAACCGCATTTATAATTGCTTCTATGAGTCCTGCCGAAATTGATATTGCCGGTAAAAAATAATAAAGCATTTTCCTTCGCCACTGAAGCATTTTTTTATCTGACACAATCATATCTGTATACCTTTCTTAAATAAAACTTTTATTATTTTCAATACATTTGATATCACTATGCTTATCTATTTGCAGAAATTTCTTTGTCTGTTCAACCGCCTCATTAATCAGCTCTGAAATAGTACTGTTGACAACTCCTGTTACATATGTTCCACACCTGTTCATTGGAATCAGTATTTTATAAGCGTTACTGTCGCTCACAGCTTTCGCTATTTCGCCTGTTATCTCACCCATCATTGAGTCTGCAAGCACAATTCCGATAGGTCCGATAATAACCTTTGCCTTTGGGGCCGATACTATGATTGCATTCTCACCCGTGGCCGCCATTTTAGCACCTGCCTTCTTCATAGCAGCTGCCGCCGTACTATTTGTTCCGATTGCCGCTATTTCAATTTCAGGAATTCCTTTCTTTAGAGATGTAACTATTTCTTTTCCAAGTCCGCCGCCTTGTGCATCAATTACAAGTATCTCCATATTTCACCCCGATTCTGTCCTTTTCTATATCAATCCTTGACAGGAATTCCGTTTACAACAAGTCCCTTTTCAAGTTTAATTACCAGACATTTTTCTCCATCAATTATTCTTGTCTCGACAAGATCTGTTTTATCCGAATTTATGCGAACAATCACATCCGCTGTTTTTACTTCGAATTTTTTTGACGGAATCAGATTTTCAGCAAAAATTCTCTTGTCATTATATGCATCTTTTGTAGGATGTTCTTCTGATACTTCGCCGGCTTCCTCTCTTGTTTCCTTGCCGTCATCTCCAGAATCAGCACTTAAAATATCAGCATTTAAAGTTTCATCATCTTCATCAAAAGGAACTTCTTCCTCTCCAATTATTTCTCCAGTTGTAAGATCTACTTTTCTTCCAAAATGATTTTCAAAACTTTCATCAAAATTCTCTAATTTTTCAGAAGATACTCCACTTTTCCCCAGGATTTCTTTTATATCTTCTTTCTTTATTGTGAGTGCTCCTGATTCACCTGATAACGCATCTTTCTTTTCCTGTAAATAATTATGAATTTCGTCCTGAAGAGTTTTTACCTGATTAAATGTTGATTCATTTCCCAGAACCTCTGTCACCAGACCTTTAAAACTTTCTGCCTGTTTCTTTGCCGGCATAGGAACTTGGCACTGCAGAAGATTATCAATAAGTGCTCGTTGTGCTTTATCGGCATTTTTACTGTAATAAAGGAGCTGAGAATCATCCCCTTCCCTATCTGTAAATGCCGGATACAAAAATCCGGTTTCCGGAAGATCTACTGCAAAAAAACGCTGAATTGTATGAAACTCACTTTTCCCTTCATCATATCCCAGTCCCGGTTTCGTAAGATCAACAGGACAGATACTGCATAAAATATATGAATATACTATATCAGATGCATCTTCCATATTCATTCCATCAGTAGTAATTCCTGGCACATCATAATCCTGTGTAACAAGCAGAATCAGATAATTTCCATCTGTTTTATAATTTTCAATAACAGCATCATAAAACCGGTTTAAAACATTTTCACTCTGAAGGTTTGATGAAAGTACAGAATGAAGTATCTCACCACCGCCTTCTTCACAAAATTCCATATCAAGAAGATTTTTTCCCTGTGTGCCTGAAAACGTTTTTCTGAAAATTTCAAAATATTTATATATTTCTTCCTCTGGAAGATCCAGAAATCTCTCATTAAATGTACTGACCTTCTTACCATCTGTACTTACATAACATCCGGCAAGACGTGAAATTCCACAATTTTCAATATTCTTAAATAATCCTTTTATCTCATTTATTTCTTTTTTTTGCATGCCACTTCTCCAATAAGTCCTGTTTATTTAAATCAATAGCATAAATCTGATTCACATTGATAAACAATTTACTTTTACATTATAATTTTTAATTTCATACATTTCAATAATTCCAGCTCCAGTCAAACGGTCAGCATACTTTTTACGACAGATAAATTACCCGAAAGCTATACGTTCTCAGTCAAGTGCTTTTACAAGTGTTTCATATAACAGTGCCGGATCAATTGGTTTAGTAATATATGCATTCATTCCGGTAAGTTCTGCTTCCCGCACACTTTCTACAAAAGCATCTGCTGTCATGGCTATGATTGGAATACTTGCTGCGTCTGCTCTTGGCAAAGCTCTGATGCGCCTTACTGCCTCATATCCATCCATAACAGGCATACGAATGTCCATTATTATGGCATTAAAACTGCCAATTTTAGATGCGATAAATTTTTCAAGACCGACTTTTCCATTTTCTGCAGTATCTACTGACATACCTCGGTCTTTCAGCAGCATAACCGCAATTTCTGTGTTCATTTCATTGTCCTCACACAGCAGCACACGTTTGCCATTCAGAGACCTCATATTATCCTTCTCAGCCTTTAATTTCACAAGATTTCTATTTTCCATACTTACCGGTATATATACTTGAATTTTTGTCCCTTTGTGCAAACAGCTTTCAACATCAATTTGTCCATTCATCAGATCAACATATCTCTTCACTATCGAAAGTCCAAGTCCTGTCCCAAGCTGCTTAATGGATTCTGAACGTTTCTCCTGTGAAAATGGCTCATACATGTGTTTGATAAATTCCTTACTCATGCCGATACCATTATCTTCCACTGTAAAAAAGTAGCAGTTTCCCGATTTATCCGTCTTGATCATCTTAAGACCGACTATTACTTTACCGCCATCAGGTGTATATTTAATGGCATTTGAAATCAGGTTCATAGCTATTTTCTGAATTTTAAGTTTGTCGCACCAGACCGGAGTATACATATCAATTGAAAAATCAGTTTCAAATGATATATTCTTCAGCTCAGCTAAAGGTCTTAGTGTAGTAGTAACAGCCGGTATCAGGTCATATGGCATTACAGCCTCTGTTTCAATACTTGCTTTACCACTTTCAATACGTGAAAGTTCCAATGTGTCATTAATAAGGTCAAGCAGTAATTTGCCAGAAATATCGATTTTATGAAGATATTCCTGTTTTTTTTCAGGATCATTTTCCCTCAATGCAAAGGCTGTAAAGCTCAGTACCCCATTCAGGGGCGTACGTAAATCATGGCTCATGCCGGAGAGAAACGTTGATTTTGCATTATTTGCTGCATTTGCTTCATCTTTAGCCGCTTCCAATGCAGCAATCTGCTCCTGTTCTTTGTGATATGCCTCTGTAACATCCTGCTGGACGCATAATATTTCTTTTTTATCATCATTCAGCCAGCTAAGTACAATTTGTTTTTTGAGTGGAGCTGACAAAGCTGCTTTGTTAACATATTCATATGTTACTATGTACTGAGGCTTTTCTTCCAGCATTTTCTCCAAAACTTCCATCTCACTGATTTTTAAAAATGCCCTGCGTTTTTCAGATATAATGTAACTGTATGCGATTTTTTTTCTCGCAATGTCGTAGTCAATTACTTCACCGGCATGCATACTCGTATACTCCCAGTTTAAAGTATGCATTTCAAAAATTTTTTCAGCAGCATCAATAACACCAATGAAATCGCATCCTGTGCTGGCAAGCCGTGATACAATTTCATGATTTCTCTTTTGTTTTGTAATGTCCTTAGAATACGTTATTGCCTCAACATCTCCCGTACCTGGATTTTGCATCATTCTCAGGGCAGTGCGAACCCAGATAATCCCACCATATGAAGTTCTCGTAGGATAAGTTCGTTCAATCTGCTGTGTTCCCTCTTTAAAAAGCCGCAACAGGTTTGAACATACAAAAGTTTTCAAAACTTCATTTTTTATTGCGTCATTTGGAATTGTATCAGCAACGACATTAAAATGCTCATCTGCACTTTTGCGTTTCAATAATTTCTCTACATTTGGATATGGACTATATCCGCTAATATAAAGATTTTTTGAAATATTTAATTGAGTACTGCTGACAACATCTTCCATATTTCCGGTCAATTGTGCACGAAGCCTGTTATATTCTGCTTCAGCAAGCTTTTGTTGTGTAATATTCTGACCTATTCCATATGCCTTAACCGGATTACCAGCTTCATCAAATAGTGTCGTATATGTGATGCTCTCACATCGCGGTTCTGTACCGATTTTCAGTTTATACCAGACTTCACAAGAAGCGCTGGATGCCCCATTATCAATCTTATGATACATATCAAGAAACGTTTCAATATATGCATCATCAATATATTGAATCAGAGAATATGGAGCATTTTCAGTTATTTTTGGAAGTCCGAATTTCCGATAATCATACTGAGTAAATTCATTCTCTGCCATTGTAATGCGATGTTTTTTTATATCATATTCCCAGACAACCAGATTTGATTTTTCAACCGCAGCTTCATACATTTTTCTCGTTTCTTCAGTACGCTGTTCAGCTTTTTTCAACTTATCAAAATCCATAAACGAAGCATAGTAATACTGTATTCCATCTCTTTTATAAGCGCGCCTGAAACGATTGCCTACCCAATGAAAATCACCATCTTCTCCCATAACCCGATATGTGACACTATTATGATCTTTCTTTCCTGTTTTTACTTCTTCAAACGCTTTTAAAAAAATATCCCGATCTTTATCAGAAAGCCAATCGACAGGATTTTTACTTTGATTTGACCAATACTCACGACTTCCATGATGCAGCTCATAAAATCCCATATTAGTATATGTCAGGCGAATATCACCACACGATTCAGAAAAAACGGCTACTCCACCTGGAATATTACCAAGTATTTCATCAAGATTATTACTGTAAGCTTCAAGTTTATCCTTTTCACTTATATATTTGTCAACATTATAATAAGATGCAAAAAATCTCTCAGTTTTATCATTAAGCGGCTTATGGGTTGCCCGGATACCAATCCATAGATATGATCCATCATTCATAACATTACGGAAACGGTACTCAAACAATCGATTTTCCCGAATAGATGCTGTAACTTCATTTAACATTCCGATACGGTCATCCGGATGTACAGACTGCAATGTTCCTGTACCAAAAAATCTGGTGCGCTCTTCACGATAAGCATTTATCATCCGATAAAAACCATCATTAACAAAACGCATATTCACAATTGACCCTGTCACATCAAAAACACCTACCCCAGAGGGAATTTCATTCAGTACATCAAGTTCTATTAATTTATCATCAGATAGTATTTCATTTTCCATATTTTCCCCCCTTACAAAGTACTTTTTAAAATGCAATCTGATTTTTTGTATTATCTTTCCATAGGTAAAATATATCATACATATCTATATTCTACGATAAAATTTTTATATCGAAAAAAAAAGGTTTTCGCCTTATGGATAAATCCATAATACGAGAACCGTTACTACTATAATAAAGCATTTAAAACAGTCAGGTACTTACATTTTTGACATTGCCCACATATTTTGTATCTGTTTACTAAGTCTTTCAAAATCCCATGTAAGCATACTGTTTTTTGTACTATTAGGATCATTTATTGTAAATCCATTTTCATTGTATCCTGTTATTACCATAAAATGTCCACTGAAAGTAAAATCTCCCGGTCCGACTACTACTATAATTGGTTCTCCTGCATCAAGTGCATTTTTCATAACAGTTTCATCAAGTGAAAGTGTCTGTGCGGAAAGTCCTACATATTGGCATCCTTCACTTATAAGAGTCCAGCTGCTTCCACTGCCTGGAACGCAGTATCCTTTCTCATTTGCAATCTCAGCCACCTTTTTTGGTGTCCATTCCTTATTATGTGTAAGATATAGAGCTGCCATTGAAAGGCTTACAGGTCCACACCCGGTATATCCTATCAGCCCGCTTCCATATGAAATGTACCCCCACCTTGAATCCCACTGCAAAAGAAGTGGCACATCATCTGTGCCTGCTTCTTTTGAAAGATCAATATTTTCTGATTTATCCTTTAACTCCGGATAATTATAAACATAGTCTATTGCTTCTGGATATTTCTTGGCAAACTCCACCATATCATCTGGGTATTCATCACTTGTTTCAATTATATGCAGCTTTTTTTCCTGTTCACTACTCGAATCAGATGCATCTACTTCTGAATCTGCCGAACTGACAGATGTTTCTTCTTTTATAATTTTCTTTTTCTTAATTACCATTCCGCCTATCAATACCACAATTATTAACAGAATAAATGCAAGTTTTATGGCTGCTTTACGCCTTCTCTCCTTGCGCCGTTTTTTCCGGATTTTTCTTGCTTTGTAACATCTTAATTTATACTCTTCATCTGTCATATTCCTCATATGCAAATCATTCGAATATTCCTGCATCCATTATTACCGCCTTTTCGTTATTTTTCCTGTCATTCCATTCGAATTATTTCAGATTCATTTACATCCACATTCTTCATAAGACTTTTTTCACATCTATGAGAAAATATTTCTTCTTATTTATAGATGAAGTGTAACATACGCTTCTGTATCACTTTTCACAAAGTTGTATTAAAGTTGTATATTTTATTTTTATTTGTCGTTCAATTATATAAGCTAATCAGGTTCTATGAAAATATTGAAATTCATAAATGATACATTCCCATATTCTGTAAGCTGAACTTTTAGTGTAAAGTCACCTGAACTTTTACTCCATAAATAATTCACACATCCATTCGTGCCTGCCTGCTCTTCTTTACTTTTCACAGCATTTTTATCAAATTCAAAATGCACTCCCTTTATATCATGTGCATTATATAATTTTCTGGCTGTATCCCATATAAAATCTTTGTCACTGCTTTCATTTGTTCCTTTCTTATCTACATTTCCCATCACATAAAGTGGTGTTCCCGATACTGCGTCTATCATTACAACACAATCACCTATATACACACACCACATTGAAAGCGATGAATCACCTTTTAATTCATATAAATTAGTTTCCAGATACATATAATGTCCGTTATCAAATATATTTCCATCTGACGCTTCTGCATCTTGAATATCTGTATCTGATGTTCCTGTATCAGATATTTGTCCATCAAAAATTGAATATTCCTGATTAGAAATCGAATATCCTGCATTTGAAAATTCTGTATTAATTTTATATATGACCGATTGAGCCTGATATATTGCATCCTCTTTCGTAAGCTCGGTATCTAATGTTTTTCTTTTTGCCACTACAAGTACATCTTTTAATTCTTCTCCATCAAGAAAGCTATTTACAGCTTTAGAAAGTTTTTCAATCCTTCCATTTAAAGCCTTTGTACCAATTTCATCATCACCATAAACAGCTAGATCTTTTGTATCTGCTCTTCCCTCTTTTTCAGAAAGACTTTTTCTTGTTTCATTTAACAGAAATACAGGAAGATTGACTCCGATTATAATTATAACTGCTGTAAATAAAACAGCCGATATAACTCTTAAAACTTTATTTTTCATCATCAATTTTCTCCATAACCATATCAAATGATACTTCAGTCCCTTTTCCCGGTTCACTGCTGTATATGAGCCTTGTATTGTGTATTTCCGCAATTTTTGAACATAGTGCCAGTCCTAGTCCTGCTCCATGTTCCTT
Organism: uncultured Lachnospiraceae bacterium; assembly: GCA_937872845.1. Lineage (GTDB taxonomy): Bacteria > Bacillota > Clostridia > Lachnospirales > Lachnospiraceae > Eubacterium_Q. Next base: position 18,249 of record CALMUC010000111.1, read on the forward strand.
ACGTGAACGGGATTTATCTACCATATAAAAAGCTTCAGTTATCTTATCCAGTTCATTTTCCGGAATTCCCGTACCATTATCAATAATGCTTATTCTATATTTATTATTTAAAGACTTTCCTTTTACTATGATTTCTTTACCACCAGACTTTATAGCATTATCAATTAAATTGACGAGTAATGTCTTAAACAGATCATACTCAATCCTTACCCATCCGATTTCTGCATCCAACTCAAACTTGATTCCTCTGTCATTTACTATATTAACAACAGTTGAACCGGCATCCTGAATAACTGTTGTAATTTCAGTTTCCTCAAAGATATAGTTCTGACTGTTAACAGTGAATAAATCCATAAGTTTAAACGACAATGACTCAAGCCTCATGCCCTCATTCATTATAAATGAAGCTGCCTGCCTGATTTCATCCGTTGATAGTTTCTTTTGATATATTGTATCAGCATATCCGATAATTGATGTCATTGGCGTTTTCAACTCATGTGCAAAATTTGCCGTAAAGCGTTCCTGCCTTTCAGCCGCCGCCTCAAGTTCTGCGATTTTTTCCTGTATTGTATCGGCCATTTTATTGAAATCTCCTGCAAATTCACCAATTTCATCTTTAGAATTAATATTAACACGTGAATTGTAATCACCATTTGCAAATGCTCCACTTGCATTACTAAGCATAGTCAACGGCTTTGCAATTGTATATGCAAGTAAAAATGCTACAAAAGCGCATATTCCAAGTACAATAAAATATAATCTTGTACACCTTTTCTGAAGAACATCTGCTTCTGAAAAAATAAGTGAAATATCCTGTTTCGTCACAAGATAAAGTACATGATCATTCTGAATAAATTTACTCTTTACTGTTATTGACTCTCTTTTGTTTTCTTTTCCAACAGAATAACGTAGACTTCCATTTTCCATATCAGACAGATCAACAGTTCCTTTTATACTTGAGTAGTATATTTTACCATTCTGTTCAACAAGCAGAAGGCTTCCTCCATTTTTCAAAAGATCCGATGCACTGCTGGCTATTAAAGACATATCGTCATCATTTATGTTTCCTTCATCTTTTATATTAAGTATTGATGACTGAATTGCATGTTTTATAAGCTGATGCTGTGTAAGTTCACCATTCAGCTCACGCTGAAAAGAATTATCAAGACTGTATTTAACTGAATAATATTCAACGATTGCAAGTGCCAATGTCATTACAATAATCATTACAAAAAATATTTTATAAAAACATTTCAAATTTCTCTACCTTTCCGGTATTTCCAGCCTATATCCAATTCTAAATACAGTTTTTATTTTATCTTCCCAATCAAGTTTTTTTCTCAATCTCTGAATATGTGAATCAAGAGTACGTGTTTCTCCTGTATATTCCTCATGCCATACTGACTCATAAAGATTTGTACGACTAAGTGCTACGTTTTTATGTTGTATCATTATTAACAGAAGATCAAATTCCTTAACAGTAAGATCAAGTGGCTCTCCATTCTTCCATACCTGTCTGGATTTTGGTGAAATAACCACACTTCCTACTTCTATCTTCTCGTCAAAATTCCCTGTTCTCCGTAAAACTGCATTGACTCTTGCAACAAGTTCACCAATCTGAAATGGTTTACATAAATAGTTATCTGCTCCCATCTTAAGCCCTCTTATGCGGTCCTGAACCTGCGCCATTGCTGAAATTATTATAACAGGAATCTCATTTCCTCTTATATCCTCAAGCAGATCATGTCCACTTATAACCGGAAGCATAAGGTCAAGAAGAACAAGTGAATATCGTTTATTTTCAATTAATTCCATCCCCTCCTGCCCGTCATATGCACAATCACAATCATAGCCCTCAACTTGAAGAGTACTCTTTATAAGATTATTTATTGTGTAATCATCTTCGATAATTAAAATTTTTTTCATTATGCCGTCCCTTTGCTACAGAACAAATCAAATTACATAGGTTATAAATATCGTCAAAATCACTTATAAGCAAAATACATATAACTCTTTTATACATAGATATTTACATTTTATCACTTAGTTGTGTCAAAGTTGTCAATTTGCGTCATGCTCTATATTACATTCATTCAAACTATTCATATTCAAACATGTAATGACTAATCCATGCTGCGACATTCGCCAGATTGAAACAAACATCTACATGCCTGATTTACGCATACGGGTTACGGTTAACTTTCGGACTTTGCTGTCTTTAGCCAGCTCATCCGCCGCATACGCCTTATATCAGGTTGCTGTTCGTCCGGCTACGATTTTGCTATCCCTTCTTCTCGCCTGCACCTCATAATACAAACCTTGGGAGTCGCTATGGCGGTTCGTCGGCAACTACGCCCTCTGTGGACTTTCACCACAGACTGACGGCATGCCCGTCATACTAAAAAAGGAGCCGGATACCTCCGACCCCTTAGACAGAATTTATATTGGTCTATCTGCTGACGTATTTACGATATAATATTATAGCAGAAATGCCTAACGCTCCGAATATAAATAATACATAGCAAATTGCTGTCTGCATAAAATCCCCTGTCCGCGGTAATGACTCCATCTTTGATGAAGCAGCAGCCTTTGTTAAAGATATTGCCTCTGTTGTGGTTACAGATTGTGATACTGTCTGTCCTGATGAAGACGAACTCGTCCCGGCATCATCCGGAACAGAACTGCCAGTCTGCTGCAACGATGCACTCTGACTGGACGATGATGAACCTGTTCCTGTACTTACTGTATCTCGGGCAAATTTTGCTGTATAAACTATGCTGTCATAGCTGCCACTGTTCAATCTGGCAGGAACAAAATCAGCATCTTTTGAAACAATATTGCCATTATCATCAACCCAGTCAACGAAGTGATATCCGGTCGAAGCTACAGCTTTTGAACCATCTGGCGTGCCTGTCAGAGCTTTGATATTATCAGCCACCCGACTCACTGCCCCCTGTGAAGAATCGGCGCTTCTGTAAGTAATCTCAACCGTATTTTCTTCCCATTGTGCATAGAGTGTAACTTCTGAGCTGCCGTCATCTTTAGGATCAGATATAACGTTCTTTATTTTCTGTTTTTCTGTATAACTGATGCCTGAACCATCGGCAGACGTATTCCAACCTGTAAATGTACAGCATTTTCGTACAAATGCGTTATCGGTAAGAGTTTCTGACTCATCATAAGTCATTAATTCTTTATCCATATTTCCTGATCCACCATTAGCATTAAATTTTATATAATATGTATTGGGAGCAAAATTCGCCAAATATCTCTGATTTGTGTAAAGACCAGTGCTGACATCTTTCTCAGGAATAAACTGAGCTTCGGTGCAAACGACCACATTCATGTTTAAACCACTGTTTACAGTCCAGCTGACAAAATGACAGCCAGCGGCAGCCTTGGCCATAGCACCCTTGGCTACACCATTTATGACTGCCACCTGTTCTTGAGCAGGGCTCACGGTTCCGATAGCGTTGCTGCTCTCATATGTAATGACCGCATTTTTTTCACTCCACTGGGCATAAAGGATTATTTCTGATGAACAATTCCAATTTGGTTTTTCAATAAGATCTTGTACTTCTGCTTCGTTTGCATATAATGTGCCAGCGCCGTTTGCATCAGTATTCCATCCTTCAAACGTGTATCCACTACGCGTGAAACCATTAGGTATAAGTTTTTGGGGGGCTCCTGCGGGCATAGTTTCACTTTCCATCGTTCCGCTTCCTCCATTTGAATTGAAAACAACTGAATAACTTAAAGCCGTAGCCTGCACCTTCTGCATTGCCACACCCGCGAAGGCAATAACAAATAACACAAATATGATACCTGAACAAAGCATTCTTAACTTTAAGTTGTTTTTTTGTTGATATTTATAATTCATGTCAACCCCCCCCACTCAAACTTTTGCAATATTGAAGCATAATACATCATATCATTTTAACTTGCTTTATTTTATATTACCACATATTTTTATACAATCACATTTATAAGCTGCTGTCTGATTGAAATCCACATTTCTTTTTCTCTTCGCAGTCAAAAGTCATATATCCATACTATACACTTTCAAAAATCAAAAAACGGAGAACCAACAGACGCTGATTTTCCGCAGAAACTTGTGTACCCGAGCAGATTCGAACTGCCGACCTTCCGCTTAGGAGGCGGACGCTCTATCCAGCTGAGCTACGGATACAAATATAAAAGATAACTACGCAATGTAAAATAATATTAACCTACGCACCACATAGTTTAACGGACTTAAACATTTCCGTCAAGAACAAAACCCATAAGCCATATAATTCCTTTAAATCTGCGACCGATTTTAGGTTCTCCTTTTATGTCTTCTTTATTAATACACACCTGAATATCATATCCTGCACTTGCTACTTCAAGAACTACAATATTCTCCTTTGTTATATAATTCTTTAAGTATGAAACATTCATAATCTGACCGATCAGCTCATAAATTTCACAATCAACTCCAACAGGAAGTAATGTTGATTCAACTACTGACAAAATATCATCCTCAGGTATACGTCTTTGAATTTCCTCCATCAACAGCGATTCTCTATAGTTAAGCTCAACCCCTGCATCGTCATCCCCCAAATCATATTTTTCACGGAGTTCTGCATTTTTATTTATTCTGCGTCCTTCATGTATTATTGATGGAGCGCTGATATTTATTGGAAGCAGCACTTCTCCTTCAAGTGACAGTGCATTAAAATATACTTTACCATATTGGAGCTTCTTTTCTCCGGCTTCCTTATATGCCTTCCTGACCTCAATAATATTTTGAATATAAAATATTATTGAGTTACCACAAGGTTCCTGAAATACTCCCGCATAAGCCTCATTCTCCACCAGAGGAGCCACATCTATAATGCCATTTGTACTTTTTTCCAGTTTCATAAAATACGGAGAATAATGCTCTATCAACAAATTTTCACTTACCAGATCCCACTCACCTATGACACTTATTCCTGCACCGGTTGCGTCTTTATTTATATCAGACGTAAAGCTTTTATCAAATTGAAGTTCCATAACATTTAGCGTGTCGGTTGAATCATTCATCCGGCAGTCAGTATGATATATTGCCTCCTTGATTACATCGGCAAGCTCTTTACGTGTTTTATAACCGCTTAATCCTACGGACCTGAGATATTTATGCATTATTCCCTGCCTATAATTAATTATTTTACAAAATCTTATATGTCTTTATTTATTTGGAATGAGTTTTTCCTTGCCACCCATATATAGTCTTAATGCTTTTGGAATATTTACTGAACCATCTTCATTAAGATTATTTTCCAAAAATGCAATCAGCATACGTGGTGGTGCAACAACTGTATTATTAAGTGTATTTGCAAGATATTTCTTTCCATCTTCACCTTTAACTCTGATTTTCAGTCTTCTTGCCTGCGCATCACCAAGATTCGAGCAGCTTCCTACTTCAAAATACTTTTTCTGTCTCGGACTCCATGCCTCAACATCAAGTGACTTGACTTTGAGATCCGCAAGATCTCCGGAGCAGCATTCTAAAGTTCGTACCGGAACATCTAGCGATCTAAAAAGCTCCACAGTATAGCCCCATAATTTATTAAACCAATCCATAGATTCTTCTGGTTTACAAACTACAATCATTTCCTGCTTTTCAAACTGATGAATTCTATAAACTCCTCTTTCTTCTATTCCATGTGCACCTTTTTCTTTTCTGAAACAAGGAGAATAACTTGTAAGCGTCAATGGAAGCTTCTCTTCATCTATGATTCTGTCAATAAATCGTCCAATCATAGAATGCTCACTCGTACCAATCAGGTAAAGATCTTCTCCTTCTATTTTATACATCATCTGATCCATTTCATCAAAACTCATAACACCGTCTACAACACGGCTTCGAATCATATAAGGTGGGATTACATAAGTGAATCCCTTATCAATCATAAAATCCCTTGCATATGAAATGACTGCAGAATGTAGTCTTGCTATATCTCCAAGCAGATAATAGAATCCATTACCCGCAACCTCATGAGCAGCATCTAAATCAATACCATTGAATTTTTCCATTATTTCAGTATGGTATGGTATTTCAAAATCAGGCACGACAGGTTCTCCATAACGCTTGATTTCTACATTTTCCGAATCATTTCTGCCTATAGGAACCGATGGATCAATAATATTTGGTATTATCATCATCCTTTTTTTTATTTCTTCATCAATAATAGGAGCTCTCTTTTCAACTTCCTTAAGACGATCTGTAAATCTCGCAACCTCTGCCTTTACAGCTTCAGCTTCATCTTTTTTACCAGAGGCCATAAGCTGTCCTATCTGCTTTGAAATTTTATTCTTATTTGCTCTTATTTCATCTGCCTCAGCCTGGTTTTTTCTTCTTTCTTCATCAAGACTTATTACTTCATCTACTAATGGCAGTTTCTTATCCTGAAACTTGTTTTTAATATTCTGTTTTACAACCTCAGGATTTTCTCTTAAAAATTTAATATCCAGCATTTCTATCTATCCTCCTATAAATCTTTTTTGCTGATGTTTATTCTGTTCAGTTTATTTATTCACTTTTATTATCTGCCAATTCCTTGGTTATCAGTTTTCTCTTGTTTCACGTTTTTCTCTTAATTTTCTGTTTTCTCTGCCTGGTATTGTTTCTCTATTATTTTCAGATTTTCTTTTTTCTTTTAGTTCTCTGTTCTCTTTTGGCACTCTGTTCTCTTTTGGCACTCTGTTCTCTTTTGGCACTCTGTTTTCTCTTGGTTCTCTGTTTTCTCTTGATTCCCTACTTTTTCTATCTTGTCCTGGTTCCCTATTTTCTCTTATTATCCTATCTTCTCTTATTATCCTATTTCTTCTTGATTCTGCGTCATCTATCACTGCTCTGTTTTCTCTAAATGCTGTTTTTTTATTAGATGCTATGTTTTTACCTTGAAATGATTCTTTTTTTTCTATATTGATTTTTCTGGAATCAGACTCAACATATTTGTCATCATCTGTCACATATTCTTTATCATCACGTTGTTTTTCTGTCACGTTCTTTTTATTTTTCGGAACTTTAGTTATAGGTTCATCTGAAATTTGTTCCGAATTAAGTGAAATATCATGTTCACGCTGCATGGCTATATCCACAGCCATACGCTCTTCCTTTGTCAGATTTTTATTGCTTTTGCCATTCACAATCTGTTTTGCATATACATAACATCCATCTTTAGAATGCACAGAATTAAACACAATACCATCATCATTTTCATTTAACAAAGCAAATGCAAAGCTCAGATCTCCGGCCATATTTTCTATAGAATTATATGGTACATACCCTATTCGATCATAACTTTCATCCAGATGATTTTTAAATTTCACATGTTCACGATGCATTTTTTTTGTGACAGATTTAACCTTATCCATTTCACGAAATCTTGTGAGAATTGTATATTCTAAATCCTGCCCGCTTTTGCCATTCATAAGATTTGAATATTTATGTGAAACATAAACAATCTGCCGTATTGTATAAATTAGCAGCACTGCGAGTATTATAATTAAAGTAAATAGAATTGCAGCAATCAAATTTGCTGAAACTCCAAATATCAAATTTGTCAACATCATAATCTGCTTCCTGATTTATTAATTGATTTGTTTTTATATGTGTCAGATATCATACTCTTCTGACACCATTACCATTTTTCTTTGTCACATGTTATATTTTCAAAGCCGTTACTGTTATCTATCGATTGCAGATAAAATGAATTATCCTTTCAAGATCTTCAGATGATGAAAATCCTATCTCAATCTTTCCTTTTTTTCCATTGGATTTAACAGTAACTTTAGTTCCCAAAACATTTTTTAGATTTTCTGACATTTCATCAAGCACAGCACGAATGGCTTCATTTTTTTGATTGTTTTTATTTGTTTTTTTGTCATCATCCAAAACTATTGAATTAATATTCTTTACAAGATCTTCCGTTTCACGAACTGATAATCCCTCATCAAATATTTCAGTTGCAGCCTCTTTTTGAACTGCCGGATCTTCTATTGACACAAGACATCTTGCATGTCCCGAAGATATCATTCCATCTATAAGCATCTGCTTTACATCATCCGTCAGTTTCAAAAGTCTTATGGAATTTGTTATGGCAGTTCTGCTTTTTGATACCCTCTGAGAAACTTCATCCTGCGTCATATTATATTCATCTATAAGACTCTTATAAGCCAAAGCTTCTTCAATAGAATTCAAGTCTTCACGTTGAATGTTTTCAATCAGTGCAATTTCCATCCGTTCCTGATCAGTATATTCACGAATAACAACAGGTACTTTTTTTATACCTGCGATTCTGGCGGCACGCCATCTGCGTTCACCTGCAATGATTTCATAATGATTTCCTTTGTTTGTGACAACCAGCGGTTCTATTATTCCATATTGCTTTATCGATTCAGCTAATTCCTGCAATGCATCCTCGTTGAAATCCTTACGAGGTTGCATATTATTAGGCTCAATTTCATTTATATTCAATTCCTGCTTTTCCGGAACCTGTACCATTTTGACAACTTCTTTTACAACAGACTTATTATCATCGGAATGTTTCTGCGGAATAGTAATCTCTGAATCTGTTGCAAAAAGATCATCCATTCCTCTCCCTAATCCATGCCTTGCCATAGTATCCTCCGTAAATTCAAATTCACTATATCAACTACTGAAATAATTTATTTTTTATAACCTCATCTGCAAGTTTATTGTAAGCATTGGCTCCGGCTGAATGCTTATCATATATATTGATAGGCAGTCCATAGCTTGGTGCTTCAGCAAGTCTTACATTTCTTGGAACTACAGTATTGTATATCATTTCATCAAGATTTTTTTTTACGTTATCTACAACTTCTTGTGAAAGATTAGTTCTCGAATCATACATTGTAAATACGATGCCTTCAATTTCAAGATTTTTATTCAGTTTTTTCTTTATCAGATTAATTGTGTATATAAGCTGAGTCAATCCATCCAGTGCATAAAATTCACATTGAATTGGAACAATAACAGTATCTGCAGCCGTCATTGAATTTATAGTTAAAATGCCAAGTGCTGGTGGACAGTCAATTATTATAAAGTCAAAATTTTTACGTATATTTTTTATTAAATCTTTTAATACATATTGTTTTCTTTCTGTGTCAAGCAAATCTATTTCTGCTCCTGCAAGATCTCTGCTTGCCGGAATCAAGTTTAGATTTGAAAATACATTTAAGATTTCACATTGACCAACATTACAGTCTCCAACAACTGCATTATAAATTGAATATTGCAAATTATTCTTATCTACGCCAAGTCCGCTTGTCATATTGCCCTGTGGATCCATATCTATAGCAAGCACCTTTTTGCCTTTTTCAGCAAGAGCCGCCGATAAGTTAATTGCTGTGGTCGTTTTCCCTACACCACCCTTTTGATTTGCTACCGCAATAATTCTGCCCATATTCACCTATCCTTAAATACATATTTCAAAGTGAGTGCAATTATACCACATTTAATGTCTGTTCGCACCTTGCAGAGACATGTTTCACGTGAAACTTTTTTTAATATATATTTTAAGAAAGAGTTGTATTTTCATTTTATCTATTTATAGATATTTATATTTTGTTATCATTAGATTAACTTTTTTAGACGAAAAATGACATTTTTTGCAATCAAATGAAATGTTTCACGTGAAACATATTTGTTGATATATGTTGTTTCGTAAAGGTTATACTTTCTTCCTGTAAATAAATATTGCTATTCCATTATCATGATGTCCTGCTGTGGGCATAAACACTTTTTGTTGTAGAAAAATGTTTCACGTGAAACATTTTTATTAATACATGCATTTCAAGAAAATTTGTATTTTATCTGTTGATATTTACAATTCAATTGTTATTAAGCCAGCTGTTGCTGTCATATTCTGACATTTTTATCAAAAAAAGAAATGTTTCACGTGAAACATTTCTTTCTATATGATTCTACACATTATTTATATTTAAAAATGTGATTTTGAGTATATTTTGATTTACATTTCTTCTACGGTCTCAATTCCAAGCAATCCCAGTGTTGATTTCAATATTTTTCTTGTTTCTGCAACAACAAGGCATCTGGCATTCCTAATTTCTATGTCATCAACATTTATACGATCTTCTGTATAAAATTTATTAAATGCCTGTGCTACATCTACTGCATATCTAGCTATTGCTGAAGGTTCATACCTATTTGCTGCATCAATTAAAACATTTGGAAATTCATTCATCTCTTTGATGAGTTCAACTGCAGTCTGATCAGTAAGATGTTCATAATTTATTTCTACATTTTCATTAAAATCAGGATTTTTTCTTAATATACTTGAACATCTTGCATATGTATATTGAACATATGGTCCGGTCTCACCCTCAAAATTCAACAAGTTTTCCCATTTGAATGAAACATCTTTAATTCTCTGGTTATACAGATCATTAAATATTACTGCGCCTACTCCCACTTTCCTTGCAACATCATCTCTGTCAACTATATCTGGATTTTTTTCCAGAATAATTTCCTTTATCTTATTAACAGCTTCAAGAAGTATATCTTCGGCAAATATAACATTACCATCTCTTGATGATAATTTTTCTCCACCAAGTGATACAAGACCATAAGGAATATGAATCAACTGTTCTTTTGCCCAGTCATTACCTAAAAGCTCAATAACTTTGAATACCTGTTTAAAATGAAGTTTCTGTTCTTGTCCTGTTACATATAAACATTTACAAAAATTATAAGTATTTTTTCTGTACATAACGGCAGCTATATCTCTGGTTGCATATATTGAACTTCCATCATTTTTTACTATCAAGCAAGGTGACATATCATATTCAGATAAATCAACGATTTTTGCTCCTTGACTTTCAGATAAAAGGTTAGCATCTTTCAAGCTCTTAACCACATCATCCGTCATGTTGCGATAAAAACTTTCCCCTGTATAATGATCAAACTCCATTCCAAGAAGTTTATAAACTCTTTTAAATTCAACAAGACTGATATCTACAAACCAATTCCATATTTTCAAAGCTTCTTCATCACCAAGTTCCATCTTATGAAACCATGCTCTTGCTTCATCATTTAATTCCGGTTCATTATCTGCTTCTTTATGAAATCTGACATAAAGCTTCATGAGTTCTTCAATTCCTTTTTCTTTTACATCCTTCTCCGAACCCCATTTTTTATAAGCAACAATTAGTTTACCAAATTGTGTTCCCCAATCACCTAAATGATTTATTCTCTCAACATTATATCCAAGAGCAGAAAAAATCTTATAAAGAGAATTTCCTATGATTGTTGTTCTAAGATGTCCTACATGGAAATTTTTTGCAACATTAGGCGAAGAATAATCAATACAAATTGTTTTACCATTGCCCTCTTTTGATGTTCCAAAGGTATCTTTTCTGATATTATTAAGCATTGAAGAAACAAATGCTCCCTTTTTCATGAAAAAGTTAAGATACGCGCCTTGAGTCTCAATTCTATCTATATCTTCCGAAACATTAAGTTTACCTTTTACTTCCGCTGCAATAACATTTGGTGCCTTATGCATAGTTTTTGCAAAGCGAAAACATGGAAATGCAAAATCACCAAGTTCTGGTTTAGGGGGAATTTCAAGAAGTTTATCTATCTCTTCTTCTGTCATATCTGTAAATACATTTGCAAGCATTTTAATTATTTGTTCTTTCATAATTCCTCCAGAAATTCATTTATCTTTTATTGTTAAATATATTAATTTTACAAATCATGCATCATTTTATCATGGAAATACTTTTATTTCTGCATCATACTTTTATTTATTATTTCAAATTATCATAATAAAATACATATTTTATCTCGAAATTGGTATTTTAAACACAACTTTTGTTCCATTTCCCGTATTATTAATTTCAAGACTACCATCTAATATATAAAGCATTTCATTTGCACGGCTTATTCCACCATACCATTTCAGATTTTCCTCATAATTATCTGCAATTCCAAGTCCATTATCTGTTAAATCAACTTCAATCATACCTGTTTCACTTCGTGTTAAAATTTCTATTCTGTTAGCCTGAGAATGCATGTATATATTATCAATGAATATTTTTACTAATCTGATTGTATATAATGTTATAAGATAATCTTGAACATCTTCATTGATATCAAATTTTGTAAAAAATTTAATATCAGGATGTTTTTTTATTTCATCATTAATATAACTAAATATAATATTATCCAGATTTTCTTTATTATTCAGACTAAAATTCAATCTTTCAAGTTCGTCATTTATATTTTCATTTAATGTCTTTTCATTATTCAGCATTTCATCTATAAGAAACCTTGACTGGACAGGATCCGAATCAATAAGTTTACTTATCATACTTAGTTTGTGCTTATTTATATCTACACAATCAAGAACCCTCTTTGATAAAAAATCAGAAATCATAGTTTCATCAAAAATCTGAAGCATTCCTATTCTATGAAGATGCTGAAATTTTTCATACTTATCTCTATCATTATCAGGTTCTTCTACAAATTCAAAATCATCATCACTTGAAATATCAGATGATTCATTATCTGTTTCATCTCGTTCAGGTTGTTCATACTCTGCTAACTTTTTTATTTTTTCTTTTGCACATTTGAGTGACTCACATCTTGTACTGAGAGCCTTTAATATAATTTCTTCTTCATCTATTTGCTGTTCATAGTCATCAATCTCTGAACAAAGTTGATCAACCTCCTCTTTAAGTTTTTTTTCATTTTGAGACTCCTCATCCTGATATTGAAGAGGACTGAACACATTTTTCCTATAATCAGTATTCAAGGCATAAAGATTCTGTGTTTTTGATAATTCGTCCATCCTTACTCGTATTTCAAATAAATGAGATTTTAATTTCTGTAATGTTGACGAATGATCAGCAAAAAGTCTATTGAAATACGTAAGTGAATCTCTATTTGCTTTTTCAATTATCTGAATGTCCTGATTCATAACTTTTCCCCGCCTGCTCATTTTAGTTAATTCTTTATTTTACATTATCTGTTTCATTTATTTCATCTTAAATTTTATTTTTATCTTCTTTTCCTTTTTATTTTCTTTTCATTATCTGCTTTTTCAGATTCATCTTTTGCTTTTAGTTCATTTTCTATCTTTATTGATGCTTTTGATTGTTTGAAATGAATTTTTACATTTTTATATTTATTTTTCTTATATAAACGATAAAAATGAATAAATAATAAAACAATAAAAATGAGTAAAAGTAATATACATATAAAAATATACAAGATTTTTATAATATTAACATTCCCATTTACTTTTGCAGATGCATCTGTTGACGATGCATCTGTAAGTGTAGCAGTTTTATTTTCAGTATCAACAGTAATATTTGTTTCAGTAATTGACTTTCCGTTCCATAAAAGTGTTATTTTTCCTATAACATTTCCAGTCGGATTATCAAAATAAGAAACGTCCTTTTTTATATCATTTTCATTTATATCAGATGTTGTGAGAACAGAGACATTTCTATTAAATTTAATCTTCAAATTTTGAAAATCTGTCAGATTTTCAAAATTTGAATCAATTGTATCAGTACTAATAGAGTAATTTTCACTTCCATCATTTACAGTTGCACATCCTATTTTGTCATTTATATTTTGTCCAGTACATGAATTAATCTCAAAATTAGAAAGTGGTTTACATAATTTAAAATTATTAAACCCATCCTCAAATAAATTTTTCGTATCTGTATATGCCTGACCTACATTTTTACACCCCATAACAACAGCGGCTAATCTACGCCCATCTTTTTCTGCAAATGCTATAAAGTTGGCTTTATTATCTGCTGTATATCCCAATCTTCCGCCGGTACAATATGAATAATATGCAGCCTCAGTAGTTATTAACATCTGATTTTGCTGCCAAAGAGTTTTTGCTTCATATCTGTCTGTTGCTGTCAATGAATAACTGTCAGTTGACATAATTTTTTGAATGAGGCTTTTCCCATACGCATCTTTACATATTATTGACATATCTCGACATGTAGACTTATTATTATTTTTTATATTTCCCGATGCATCTGAAAAAGATGTTTTTTTACAACCCATTGATGATAAATATTGATTTAATTCACCGGCAAAAGATGTTTCAGATCCAGATACATCTTTTGCAATCAAACTTCCGGCATCTGTTCCGGCATCCATCAGCATCCAATACATCAGATTTTTATCTTTTTCTTTTCCTGTCATAATTATATAATCTGCCGATGCTATTTTTGTAAGTCCTCCCGCATCATAAGATTCATCTATATTTTTACTGTAAAGAATTTTATTTTGATTTATATCTAATAAAATTGCTGATGGAGCTTCTACTAAAGAAGCATCATTCATTGTTTCTGAATAACCAGGAATTTGTGATGTATCATCATTTTCTGCATTAACACTGACCTTTGAAGTAAGAAAAAAAAGCACAAAAAAAACTGCAATGATTGCCGCTGACACTCTTGAAAGTTTTAGTGCAGTCATTGCTGTAAATAAATTTTTTCTTCTTATATTATTATTTTTTATTTTTTTATTTTTTAGCATAAGTTTTATCTATCAATCTATTAATTAATTTAAAAAAATTATTTGTCAATTTCTACCATTGTCGCGACATCAAAATTATGCTACATTTTAGCATAAATTGCAAATAAAGGGGATTTTAACCATGCGTCTCAGAAATGTACCTGGTTCAAGAGAAAAAATATCGGAATGTAAATATATCATTCCTGAAGATTATGAAACAAAGGGAAATTGGCAAAAAATTTTCAATAACGATAATCCTATAGATGTAGAAATTGGAATGGGAAAGGGTACTTTCATCATTGAAATGGCAAAAAAATTTCCTGACATTAATTTTATTGGAATTGAAAAATTTTCAAGTGTTTTAGTACGTGCTATTGAAAAATTGGAATCTGCAAATCTAAGTAAAAATAAAAATGATCATATTGATAATCTTTATTTTATGAGAATGGATGCCGAAGATATCGAGAATTACTTTGAAAAGGATGAAATTTCTGATATTTTTCTCAATTTTTCTGATCCATGGCCAAAAGATCGCCATGCAAAACGCCGTCTAACTTCTGATAGATTTCTTCACAGATATGAAAATATTTTAAAAAACGATGGAACAATTACTTTTAAAACTGATAATCAGCCACTTTTTGAATTTTCTGTTGAAACTGCAAATAAAGAGAACTGGACAATTTTAAAACTTTCCCGTGACCTTCATAATTCGGAATATGCCGAAGGTAATATAATGACCGAATATGAAAAAAAGTTTTCTGATTTAGGTAATAAAATCAATATGATTCAGATTTCAAAAAAATAATTCTTTACAATAAAAAAACTGACTTTCAAAATGATATTTATATCATTACTGCACAACCTTTAAAGATTGTACATATCATTTTCGTGAAAGCCAGTTTTTATTTTCTGATATATTTTTACTTCAGTTTATATCATATTTTAACTCTGATCTTTGTATAATTTTATTGATTTTCTGAATTTTCTTCAGTTTTATTTTGATTATTATTTTCGTATCTGGCATGATTTCCCTGATATCCGTATCCATTTCTTCTCTTCGGATATATAACAACACGTCTATATGGTTCTTCCCCTTCTGACTTTGTTGTCACATAATGATCATTTTGAAGTGTAGAATGAATTATTCTTCTCTCATAAGGATTCATCGGTTCAAGCTTAAAAGGTCTTCTTGTTCTCTTCACCTTAAACGAAATATTTTTTGCAAGGGTTTCAAGTGTTTCTTTTCTTCTTTCTCTGTAATTTTCTGTATCAAGTTTTACTCTTACATAATTTTCCGATTTTTTATTTACATAAAGGCTTACAAGATATTGCAGTGAATCAAGAGTCTGACCGCGTTTTCCAATAATAAATCCAACATCAGGACCTTCCACATCTATTGAAAGCACATTTGTATTTTCAATATCTGCAGTAACTTCAACATTTATTTCCATTGCAGTAAGTATCTTTTTTAGATATTCTTTTCCATCTTCGACTACATCCGGGTCAATCGGCTCGACTGACTTTTCTTTTTTTTCAGAAAATTTTTCATCCAAAAATGTTTTTTCTGATAAATCATCATATGAATTTACTTTTAGAATTTCTTCTTTTTCCGCATTTTCTAATTCAGCAGGTCTTGAAAATTTTATTTCATTATCTTTATTTTTATATTTTTTTTCATATTTTGATTCTTTATTTTGATCATCTCCCATTAGAATCTGATCAATTTCTTCATCAATACTTGTTTTTCCCTTCGCCTTGATGACAAATGGTTTAGCCCCTATTCCAAGAAATCCTGATGTACCGCGACTTACTATCTCATATGTGAGATTTGTTGTTTTTACTCCAAGTTTTGCTGCGGCTTCAAGAATGGCGTCATCAAGTGTTTTTGCGGTAAATTCCTGATATTCGTTATCCATAATTTAGTCCTCTTTGTTATTAAAACGTTTTACTGCATTTGCACGGTCAGAAATACTATTTTTTTTATAAACTGTATTTACTGATTTCTTGTCTGCAGAATTCTCCTTTATATCTGAATCAGATGAGTAATCAGACTTATAATTTTTAAGATTCATCGAACCATAACTTTTAATGCCTGTCTGCTTTTTTATTTCTTCTTCCTTTTGAGGTGTTCCTGATGCAGCTGCAGTAAGTCTTTCTGTCAATGAAACTTTACCTTTTGATGCATCTTTTGCTATTTTTTTTGCTGCCTTGTTATATGCCTTTTCAACAATAAGTTTCATATTTGCATGGTTATAGTAAACATTTATAATGAATGTAATAACAAATGAAACAAACGCACTTACTGCCCAATAAAGTCCAAGACCTGCAGGAACATTTACAGTAATAAAAAATGAGAAAACAGGCATAATAAATATCATAGTTCTCATTGAACGCATCTGAGCATCCTGTTGAGGATCACCTGTCTTATTCATAGGCTGGACAAACATACTGAGAAACTGAAATACAAATGATGCAATAGGAATTATAAGAAGAGGTGTGAGTCTCCATCCTGGTGTTTCAGTAAGATTAATTCCGAAAATAAATTCATTTGCACTTTTTATATTTCCTATATTGTCGTGAATTGATTTCGCTACATCAAGACTTCCATTTCCGTTAAAGAAATTTCCAATCTTATTAAACAGACTCTCATTACATTTTCCAAGTATATCTATTATTGAATTTATATTTGTTTTTCCAGCTGTACTTGTTGCATCAGTTGCTGTTGTATATTTACTTAATGTTGACGCAACTCTCTGCAATTTATTTTCCTTTGCAAATGTAGACATATAAGAATAACTTCCGTTTGCTTTTAAAATTGCCTGTGCAATTGGTTCATAATAAGCACGAATCTTATCTACATATGCAGGAATATTCATCATTACATTATAAAGTGCAATAAAAATAGGAAACTGAATAATACCTGTAATACATCCAGTTGTCATTTTTATTCCATATTTTTTCTGAAGTTCCTGTGTTTCTTTCTGCTGGGCAAGAACTGATTCATTATCTTTCTTACCTTTATATTTCTTACGAATTGCAGAAAATTCCGGCTCAAGATATGCCTGAATCTTCGATGATTTCATTGACTGCAGGTTAAGTGGGAACATTAAAAGTCTTATCAGCACAGTAAATACTATAATACTGAGTGCAAGTGAATTTATTCCCATACCAAAGAACAAATTGTAAAGTGCATTAAAAATTAAGCCCATAAGTTTTGATAATGGTCCCATTATTGCACTGTTTACTTTGGTTAAAATCATTTAATTTTTCTCCTTAATCAAGGTACTGGATCATATCCCCCTTTATTAAAAGGATTACATCTTATTATTCTCCATACAGTAAGAAATGTCCCTTTTAAAAAACCATACCTTTCATACGCCTCAATTGCATATTCAGAACATGTTGGTACAAATATACAAGTTGGATGTGTTTTAAATCGTGACAAATATTTTCTGTAAAATTTTATAAGGGAGATACAAATTTTTTTCATAGTTAGGATTTTTTTAGAATTTTATGAAGTCGGCACAGATGAAGAAAAGAACTTTCAATTTCATGAAAGTCCTTCCCCTTTGCTGCACTTCTTGCAACAATTACAAGATCATAATTATCTTTTATATTTTCTTTATTTAATCTGTAACTTTCTCTGATCAGTCTTGTTATTCTATGCCTTATCACACTGTTACCGACCTTTTTACTTACAGAGATTCCAATTTTACTGTACATCCGGTCGTTTGGTGCAATGTACATCACTAAATACTTATTTGCATACGACTTCCTACAATTATAAACGAAGCCAAACTCTCTGTAATTTTTCAGTGTATTAATTTTCATAATTAATTACTAAGCTGATAATGCTTTTCTACCCTTTGCTCTTCTTGCTGATAAAACCTTACGTCCATTTTCTGTAAGCATTCTTTTACGGAATCCATGAACCTTTGCTCTTGATCTTTTCTTTGGCTGAAATGTCATCTTACTCATAATAAATTTTCTTCCTTTCAATTCTTTAATTTTAATTTTACATATATAATGTAGAAATTTTTCTCTGAAAGGGCGTATTACTTACAGAGAAAATCTTTTACATTTTATTGAACCATACAAGAAAAGTCAAGGAAAATAAGCTAATTTTGCCATCATATTTTTTTTTAATATCAATTTTTTTATTTTCGTTAACATAAATTATCAACAATTTGTTGATAACTTGTTGATAATTTGTTATATATACTGTTTATTGTTTGTTTTTATTTTTTTTTTTGCCTATTTATCTATTAAATCTCAATATATAAAAAATAATAATTTTTTTGTTTTTGTTTACATAATATTTTTTTGTGTTTACCTTGTTTAAAAACCCCTTTTGTTGTAAAATGGCTGTGTATTTTTATGTCATTTTTTATTTTGTCTTAGAAGGAATATAATTATTTTATGAGTGATAAAATTACTGAAAACTGGAAAGAAATTCTTAATAAACTTAAAGAAAATTATGATGTTTCAGGCATTATAATTTCTACATGGATTGAACCGCTTACTGTTGCTTATATAAGAGACAATACGGTTTATTTTTGCGTTGACGACTCACTTGGAACTTATGGTATAGAATATCTCCATAAAAAAAATTATGATGTCAGACTTTTGTCTTCAATTCGCGAATTTTTTAATGATCCTGATATTAATATCAAAATTGATACAAAATCTAATCTTTTCATTGATGAAGATTCTGAACAGATTATGGATATTTCTGCTTCAGAAAGTCCGATATTAAAAGAAGCCCTTAAAAGAAGCAATCTTAATTCAAAATATACTTTTGATAATTTTGTAGTTGGTGAAGGAAATCGTCATGCTTATGCAACATGTATGGCTATTGCCGATCTGCCTGGACAGGACAGCTTTAATCCTCTTTTTCTATATGGAGGTCCAGGTCTTGGAAAAACTCATCTTATTCAGTCTATAGGTCATTTTATTTTAGAAAATAATCCAAAAGTTCATGTACTTTATGTCACCGCTGAATCTTTTACAAATGAGATTATTAAAGCTATAAAATCTAATAAAACTAACGAATTTCGTGAAAAATATCGTCAGAATGATGTTTTAATCATTGATGATATTCAGGAAATTATAGGAAAAGAAAGTACTCAGCAAGAATTTTTTAATACATTTAATTATTTATATGAAGTAAAAAAACAAGTAATTATTTCTTCTGATAGACCTCCTAAAGAATTTACAGAACTTGATGAAAGACTTCGTTCACGTTTTGACTGGGGAGTTCCAATTGATATACATGCTCCTGATTATGAAACGAGAATGGCTATACTTAAAAATAAAGCTGAAATAGATGGTCTAACCAATATAGATGAAAAAGTTTTCGATTATATTGCTACAAATATTATTTCAAATGTTCGTGAACTTGAAGGAGCTCTTCATAAACTCAGAGTTTATTCAAATCTTGGCAATATGAATATTACTTTAGATCTTGCCAAAGATTCTTTGAGAGATCTTATTTCTCAAAAAACTGAAACTGCAGTTACTTCTGAAACTATTTTAGATGTTGTTTCTGAACACCTTGAAATTCCTGTTTCTGATATTATTTCATCTAAAAGAAGTAAAGATATAGCAATTGCTCGACAGCTGGTTATGTATCTATGCAGAGAACTTACCGACAAAAGTTTACAAGCTATTGGTGATTCAGTCGGTGGTAAAGATCATGCAACTGTATGTAATGGAATTAAAAGAACTGAAGAAAAAATGGATAGTGATCCTATTTTTAAAAATACTGTTCATGTAATTATTAACAAAATTAATCCTGAGCATACATTTTAAATATTATTATAATTTTAGTTTTTTTGTTGATAAATTGTTTTTTTATGTATGATTGCTTTTAATATATTGTTTATATATTGTTTATATAAAATAT